>NZ_JACLQK010000013.1:0-60231 GCF_016648645.1 Streptococcus sp. 22.1
TTATCGGTCTTGGGTGATAAGACATAGGCGTTTTTTGGGCTATCTGAGACGCTGAGAACATTTTATAGGGGTTTTCTTAGTAGTTACTCCTTGCTGGTAACAAAAAAGCCCCTTCTTGGGGCTGGGGGCTAGAAATAAACCATTATAACCGAAATGATATACATGGTTAGTCTGACTAGCAGAAACGGTGTCATTACAAACCAAAAGAACTTGTTCAGTAGTGTCTGTTTCTTACCAAATGATATAGGGTGGGCAAAGGCATACCGTGGGTTCTTTGCGATATTTGACATTACAAATTCATAGTAACGACAGAATAAAAGTACCGTTATTACCCCCAAAATAACCTTTCCTGTAAGCATACCACCTGAATAAAGGGCATCTATGTGTCAGGCTGTTCTGATGTCATTATTTATCCTCCTTGGTCAATCCGCTAGGAAGTCTTCAATGTTGCTTTCATCTAGCACACAATAGATCTTATCAAATTGCTCTTCGTGATTAATCGTTTTATCCCAATTCTCTTCTCCGTGCATCGGACGGATAAAGAGGGGAGTTCCTAAAGAATCCTTACGCCCTTCTAGTTTAGGAAGTAAAGCAGCTTCTACTAGAGCAAACTTGCCGCCATAGTAATTTTCTACATAGTAATGGCTAGGGCCTCCTAAAATAGAAATAAGTGGCGCTTTCCTATATGACGTGGGAGCTTTACTTTTACGCTTTATCATCTCATTTAGAGTCACCAACATAAAGAGCGTTACAGATACAATAACAACAGCGTAGATTATCACTCTAACTACCATCTTTTTCTCCCTTGCGTGTCTAAAATACTGACACGCCTTCTTCTGCCCAACTATCAATGAAGTCTTGTTGGGCCTTGCCGTCATAACCGCAAGCATAGAAAGCCAAACCGTAATTGTTTTTTTCGTCTGCCAGCTTGTCAGCGATTAAATCGCCACACGCTTCCACAAACGCCTTGACATCTTCAAGGTTCTCACCGCAAGGGTAGTATAAAACATCCCCCTCTTCTGTCACTGGATGCCATTTTAATCCAGTCCCAGCGATATTTTCATGAACGTAATTAGTAATTGCCATTATTTTCTCCTTTTGTCTCTTGCTTATTATATCTTATTCTGGCCACAGGATTCGAACCTGCCTATCTCGTATGTTACTAACAAACGAAGCCTATCCAACTTGGCTACGCCAGCGATGGCTCTAGTATTGCGCACTACTAGGACTCGATACAAGTCTTTTTTATACTGCCTGCCATTGAGCAGTCCTACTCGCTTACTAGGTAAGATTTTGTGTATTTGTCCTTACTCTAATAAGTTTTCACCTTCCTAGTTTTATGTCTTGGACAGACATTGTTTCCCAGCGTCTTATGGACATGCTAACCATGTTGGGATTTCAGTGTCCATATTAACCATAGAGGCGGTAAGAATAGGATCATCAATCCAACTATCACTATCACGATCATAGTGTTTAAGAGTCAGCAAATGCCCATTTGTAAGACATGTTCTAATCACTGCTGTGGTTGCTGGAGTCAAGCCAGTGACGTAAACAACAAAGTCTCCAGTTTGTGGTTCAACTCCCAAGTCATTGAACTTTTTAGCGACCAACTGACCTAGTTGGCTTGGGTTAATAGGGAAGGTAATGTCTCCTTCCTGGAAAATATAATCTTCAACTGGAAGAGGATGACGATCTGAAACTAGACCTAATTCGATTTTTCCTTGATTGTTTGCCATTTTATGTTCTCCTTCTTCTCCTTGGCCATTCAGACAAAGGAGTTTATCTTATCATCTATAGCTAGTTGCGTCAAGGTTTTTCTTGTTCACAGCTGCTTGCTTAGTGTTGGTTAAGAGCTTGCCTCTCTCAACTACATTTATATTATAACTCTTTGATTAGTTATCGTCAAGTGGTTTTTGCTTTTTATTTCACTTTTTTTATTCCTTCCCTCTTTTCCCCTCCAGCAGATCCTGAGAACAATAAAAAAACACCATCTCCTGATGGTGCCTCTAGGTTATTATTGATGAACTTCCAACCTGGCTTTTTAGACTATCTAACCACGCGCAGAGGCGTTGTATTACCTTTTAAGACCTGTACGTGGCTATGGGGGTTGGGTGGCCTAGAAATAGACTATTATAAATAAAACGATAAATATGGCTAGTCTGATTAGTAGGAATGGTGTTACTACAAACCATAAAAACTTGTCCAATAATGTTTGTCGCTTACCAAAGTCGATAGGGTGGGAGAAAGCGTATCGGGAATTTTTCATGAGATTTAGAAGCACAAATTTGGTATAAGGGTAGAATAAAGTTACCGTTAATAACCCGAAAAGAATCTTTCCTGAAAGCAAACCGTATGAGAAAAGACCATCTATTTTATCAATTTGTTCTGGTGTCATTGTTTATCCTCCTTTTTAATCTGCTAGAAAGTCTTCAATGTTGCTTTCATCTAGCGCACAATAGATCTTATCAAATTGCCCTTCGTGATTAATCGTTTTATCCCAATTCTCGTCTCCGTGCATCGGACGGATAAAGAGGGGCGTTCCTAGAGAATCCTTTCGCCCCTCCAGTTTAGGAAGAAGCTCAGCTTCTACTAGAGCAAACTTGCCGCCATAGTAATTTTCTACATAGTAATGGCTTGCCTTCATGCTGGCACCTCCTCGAACATCATTGTCTTTTCCTTGATCAAAGACTTCCTTCTCATCCTCTACAGTACCAATCTGCGTTAGGCCTGTACGCGATGCGTCTTCCGTGAAAAGAAGCTTGCTGCCATCTGATAGAGGGATAACAATTTCCATTTGTCCTGAATCCCCTGAATCCCCTGAATCATCCACCCCAACTGTAAGACGCGCTTGAAAGGCGAACAACTCATCACTCATGCCACCTTCTTTGTAGCCTAGCCACTCTTCAAAGATAGAGGGATCATGAACCAAAAGGAAACTTTCTACACTGTTAACCATTTCCTCGCTCATATTTGGGTACCAGCGCCCGTTAGATTGATGCGCCAGGATGCTTAGCTGTTCTAATTGTTGTGCCATGTCTTTGGCCTCCTTGTTTAGTATTGTCGTTAAGAGTTTGCCGTCCCTTAACTTCTTTTATATTATAACCCTTTATTTATTTTTCGTCAAGTGATTTTTGCTTTTTGCTTTTTTTCCTTCCCCCTTTTCCCCTCCAGCAGATCCTGAGAACAATAAAAACACCATCTCCTGACGGTGCCTTTAGGTTATTATTGACGCTTCTCGTAGGTGAGCAGTGCACTGTAAGTAATTCCTGACAACGCCCCCTCTTTATAGGTGCTGTATTGAACTGGTCCCATTAAGCGGTAATTGGTTTCTGTCAAGAAACTGATAAAGTTATTTACGATATTCTCTAATCCTTCCAAGCTTTCTGCCGTAAAGGCTTTTACCAACGTCCCTGGAAGTGATTTTTCTTCTGGGGTGTAAGCATTTATCAGTACATCCATACGCTCAGCTAATCCGCTATCTCCAAACTCGCCGTCTTGGTAAGCGTTAAATAACTGAATGAACTTGCTTAGCAACTCATGTTCACTTTTTATGGCCATTTCCTAATCCCACCTTTCTTATTTCATTAGGCTCTTTTTATAATCTTTTCCATTCCCAGACTGGGTTTTGACTGCTCGTTCTTATCGACATAGATCTCAGCTATCGTCTTTCCGCTTTCTTCTTTCCTAAAAACGTGTATCGCCATAAACTTTCGATTATAGTTTGATGGCAAGCCAATTCGTTCCAGCTCTTTCTCAAAGTCATTTTGTCCGTCACGGTGTCCTTTACCCAATTTAAACAAGGCATAATGAACCAATTCGTGACTTAACGTAGGTACTACGATTGAAAAATCATCACAATAAATACTAGCATGAACCATCCAATCGGATAAGTAAATATAGTTATCATGGGCACCAAAATACGAGTATAAAGCTGTGTGTTGTCCATTTAGGTTTTTGTCTAGCTTTTGGTCTAGCAATCTAAAATCAAAGTCAACAACTACAGTAGGATAATATTTCTCCAGAAAATTCTTAGCATAATCTTCCATCTTTACTTTAAAGGCTTTCCAATCATCTTCTGAAATTCTATCCTCTTTAACCTCGTATGTCATGTAGACATTTCGCTCGCTGTTTGATTTAAGAACTGCTCGACCCAGAGAGGGAGAGAGCGCGTGAGTTATTACCAGCTCTCCATGATATGGCTTTAATGCGCCAAGTAACTTGAACAATCCGAAGAAGTAAGTAGCAAATATCACGCTTACAGATAGCAAAAATTCCCTTGTTTCGATGTTGTTGTTCGATACTCCTGTTAAGATGACCGCCCATGACCAGATATTGCCAAAAGCAATAGATAGCGCCCCTAACTTTCTAAGTAATCTCATTCGTTATCCTCCAAAAGTTTCTGTGTCGTTTCACGTTCTTCTGCTTCTTTCTCGAGATGGAAAATAATCACTTGCATTCCAATTTGGAGTATAAACCCTGAAATAATCATGACTGAAGCAAAGCCAAACTTCAACAATCCCAAAATTGTCAATAACGATGATAGGACTACGACATTTGAGAGATAAAATGAGACTGATCGCAGTCGTTTAATTTTATCTTCTAAATCCCCCTTTCGTGTTGTAGCAATGTATACAGCTAAACATAAAATTAAAACACAAATCAATCTTCCCAGTAGCGTTTCATTCATAAAATTACCCAATTCCGTCATCTTTAAACTCCTACTCTGATATTTTTTACTAGAATTACTTCAACTAATCTAGTTTAGCATTTATATTAAATGCTTCCTAGCGCTTAACTTCTCTTATTATAACTCTTTGTATAGTTCTCGTCAAGTCATTTTTGCATAAAACACCTAGATTTTTCTAGGCGTTTCGTTTCTTATTGATAGCTCAGTTGCTCCATATCCATATTTGGAAAATGCTTCTTGATATATTTAGCAGCATCGTCATCTGTCTTAATCTCGTCGTCCGTTGGAAGCCAATTCTTTTCTTGTCCAACAATAAAGTTCAATTTATCGAGTGCCTTAAGGTCCTTAAACCAAATATGTAAGGTTCCTTTCTTAAATACCTTGAAGCGAATAAGGTCGTTTTCAAACTCGTAGTCCCCTAGCTGTTGCCATTTCCCTGGTGGGACTTTGCTAACTAATTGAACCACTTTTAAAACATCTTCAATGCGTTCTCGAACTTGATAATCAACGTTCTGGTACCCATTTCGTTCCCAACGTAGCCAACCAAGAGAACCTCCAATAGGGGTGATTACTTTCTTATTCATCTTAAAAGCATCATTTGTCTTCCAACCGTTGTAATAATGGATATTCTTTGAGAACTCTTTTTGGTGATATGAAGTAAACTTATCAAACAACTCTTCCAAGGCACTTGTTAAAATAGCTTTATTATTTTGAGATAGAGACACTAGCATCGTATAAACATTTTCCAGTGTCGGTTCCATATCAGCCAAAGCTGTAATTTTTTTCATCAAGTCAGCGTAAGCAGATGAGGTCAATAGCTCCCTAAATTGATCTGTTTTAAGCATCTTTTCCCAATAAGCAATACGTAGTTTTTGAAGCTCAGCATTATAGCTTAAGTTAAAATCTACCAGCTTATTTCTAGTCGTCAAATCTGTATCATCTTCAACATATTTTGAGTAAGATGATAGATCACCCAAGGCGTTGAAGAACGCTTTAAAACGTTTAACGTGCTCGTTATAAAGAGAAATAAGGCGTTTAATCTCTTCCTCCTTATAGCCAAGGTCCGTCGTTGGAAGGGCCAAAGAGAACTCTTCTGTTCGCTCCTGGTTACACTTATTTAAAACATCTTCAAAGTAATCCTTTGAGCGTTTTGACTTGTTTACTGTTAGAGTCACCAGGGCAACTTCAACCTGCGTTGTTCTTTCAGCGTTCGCAAAGGTTCCTTCCAGATACTCAACTTCAGCATCATATTTCTGGAGGAGAGTCCCCAAATGTTTCCGAGAATTGCTGAAATCATTTTTCAACGTCTCTGCATTAAGTAGGCAGATGATTTGGCAATCACTATAAACCTGCTGTTCAGCCAGTTCAATCATCTTCAGCAAGTGTTTAACACCTTCTGAAAAAGGAGGGTTGGCCAGAATAAGATCGTACTCAGTGTTGGTTTGGTAATCCAGGAAATCTTCTCCTGTCACTGTGTAGCCTTTTCCAAATAAAATGCTTCTTAACTCGTTATTCTTTTCAACGAGATCCCAATATTGTCTGCCCCCTCTATGACTTAAAGGTGGTTTTGTAAAGTGATCTACAATATCACCTTTCCCTGCTGATGGTTCCAGGGCGTAAGTGACGTTTCGCCAATTAACTTTATCAGCCATTTTGTAGATCAGTGATTTTGGTGTAGGGTAAAAATCTTTGTCAAACATCGTTGACCTCCATTTGTTTAGTGTTGTCGTTAAGAGTTTGCCGTCTCTCAACTACATTTATATTATAACTCTTTGTTTAGTTCTCGTCAAGTGGTTTTTGTTTTTTATTTTATTTTGGGTAACAAAAAAGCACCGCAAAATGGTGCTTGGTTATTCTGGTTTTCTGTCAAAATCAGGGGCCATTAATCTCGGATATAACCTTTTTAAAAGCTCTACTTTCCCCTCTTCATTCGTGGTCAGCCATTCACTTTTAGGGACAGCTAAAGTAAAGAATTTTCTCCTTGTCCTCTTTATCTCGCTTAAAGGTATGCGTCTGTTAAAAGGTGTTTTTGTCACCAAGGCAATGTCTGGCCAAGGAATGCTTTTCAGATTAGTCTTATAGGCTAAAAATTCAACCGCTCTATTAGCATAATTGATCACAAGAGTAAGATAGAAAACCTCCTCTTCTAAAATCCTATCTGAGAAGATAATTCTAGGGTTTATGTCCCTTCTTTTGTATTTAGGTGGCCTCTTGTTCTTCATGCGGTTTCTTTCCCTATCTCTTAACCTGTAATCTCGATCCATCGCCTTCTGGATTTGGCGGTTTCTGTTGTGTGATACTACCATTTTAAAACCCCCGACTTAAACACCACGCGCCTAAGAGAAAAACAAAATAGTTTCACTCCTTGAGATACGGAACCAATTTATCAGTTAAATAGATACGATTTGGCTGGTCACTGCCCACCTTAACTTCTTCAATCAAACCATATTGAGCTAACTGTTTTTTCGCAGAAACAACAGTGCTCTTACTTTGGTTAAGAAATTCACATAATTCCACAATTTTAAATTGAACATAGGTATCTCCATTGTCATCATAGCCTTTATGGATAAAATCAAGTGGCTCTCTCAACCTATCTAACAAAAATGAGTAGAGCACTTTTGCTTCAAGCTTGAGTCCCTTAAAATCATTATGCTCTATTAGGGCTTTAGGAAGATAAATTTGTTCAGGGTCTGCATTCACCAATGCTGGATCTAAATCAGATATTTTTGTTAAATAAGCCATTGTCACTCCTTATTCTTCATAATTTCCTAGTTCATGCTTATAAACTGTCGCAAAGATATTTCTTGACTTGCGGACTTCACCCATGTCCATTCTGCTGAGTTCATCTGCAAAGCTATAGGTCTTAGCGTCAAGATTATCTACATGATGGATAATAACTGCTTCAATAATCGCTGGTTCGACTGGACTTCCCCACTCTTTAATGCCGTGGTGAGATAGAATAATATGCTGTAGCATTTTAATTTCTTCTGACTCTGCTTCTTCTTGTCTGACATAGCGTTTAGGCAGTTCAGCGCCAAGGAAGATATGGCCAAAAAGAACACCATCCGCAGTGAAGTCTCCTGCAATGCCATGATTATAAGTGTATTCTTTGACTTTCATTATATCATGAAAAATGATACCTGATATCAACAATTCTCGGTTAGCTACTGGATACATTTTCTGCATATAGAGTGCTAGATTAAGCATTTCTTGAACGTGTCGCAACAAGCCTCCACGCTTATAGTGGTGGACATGTTTAGCTGCTGAAATGCTTTTTAGGGCTTCTCCATACTCTTCTAGTAGCCCCAGAGTTGCCTTTTTCAACAACTCATTTTTGAAGGACCCTACTTCTGATTTAATACTGGAATAGATACCCTCTACATCAATAGGCTCGCTAGGTACTAATTCTGAAAGAGGTACTTCTCCACTTGGAAGAGAAACATTTTTGATTGTAACCTTATAGGAACCGCCATAATTATCAGCCTCTCCATCAATATAGAGTACATCGTTATTTTTCAATGTCTCTTTAATTTCTTCTGTAACGTCCCACACTTTGCAAGCTGGAATAGTCGCCGTCTTATCTGATAAGGTCAATTCTGCATATTCTTTTCCAGCCTTGGTTTTTTTGAACGTAACCGAGCTTACCATGCAATACTGTGAGATTGTTTCTGGTTTTGTGTTTAATGTCATTTTCCTTTATCCCCTAACTCTTATTAGCTACTTATCTGTTATTTTTCCTTGCTCTTAGCGTTTTTCCAATAAGATACTGCTAAATAGCAGTACATCCAAACTCCTGAAGCAATGCTGATCAAAAGCCAAGCTAGAAATGGTGTGAACAAACCTTTTTCAATCGGAATGTCGCTAAATGCCTTTGCTTGCTTAGCCAATGTACCTATTTTGATAAAGACTTTTGTAAATTCTACGTAAGTCATCCAATAGGCCAAGAGATTGAACAGAAAATGCACGATGAAAAGCACGCGCTTTCTGTTGGCCCAACTCAACAACTTGTTTCTTTTACCCTTAACAATGTCATTTGTCATTTGTCATTTACCTCTTTTATATCTTGAAAAGTTGTTCAAATATCCCTTCCAGAACACTGACAACAATACTATTCCCAGCTTGCTTGTAAAGTTGGGTATTTGAAACAACTGATTCTGCTTTGTAATAATCATTATCTTTAAATCCCATCAACCTCCAACACTCCAAAGGAGTTAGTTTTCTAATCGTCATTATATCTGATAACAGAAATTCATTACTTTGCTGATGATATGGTTTGGTTTCCAATACCGTTTTAGGTGCCTTGCTCTCGGTTGCTAAGATACAAGGGGACACTTCTGACTGACTATAGCCACGAAACTCCATTTTTTTGGAAAAAGGATGGGCATCTATTCCTAAAACCTCTTTCTCCTCTAGAAAATCAAAAATAGACATTTGCTGCGGTTTATCAGCAACAACTTCTTTATTATCTAAAGTTAAAGGTTCTTGTATTCCATTCTGCACAGATACTGGTACGACAACAGCCTTACTATCATCCGTAGTCAATGTATGGGCCAAACCCTTTTGCACGCGCCCCCTCCTTGTCTTCGAATCAGGATAAGCAGTATCTATACCATCTCCTGCTTCTGCTTCAAGGTAACCACGTTTAGTAGCATTTTTTATACAAAGTTTATCTACTACGTGGGGTTGTCTATTCCCACCTTGCATAGCATCCAAAGTGGGGGCGCACCCTAATTTTTCATAAACCCGAAATCTGTTGGTGTTTTGTCTACGTTCAGTATCGTACCTCAGTAGTTGGCCTATTCCAACATTTACATCATTCACCCCCTCTCTTTTATCAGTTGTTAAAGTAGGGGTTAAGCCTTCTGTGTCGTAGCCCTCTCCATCTATTCTTTTTCCACTAGAACCAAAGTTGCTAACACGCTTTAAAACAGCTTCTTTAACTCTCTTATCTGTGAAAGTTAGCCTATTTACTTGTTCATCTGATAAATAATATCTATCATCAACATCCTTTTCAAGAATATCCTTTAACCTATGTTTAAGTTCTTTTGGTTCTGGAAATTTATAAGAAATATTTTCTGTCGTCAGTACACTTACAACAAAGACACGTTCTCGGTTTTGTGGAATATTGTAATCTTTGGCATTTAAAACTTTCCAGAAATTTTTATAACCATAGCTTTCTAAAAGATTAAGCCACTCATCAAAATGTGGCTTATTTTTCTTTCCAACTAGATTTTTAACATTCTCTAGCAGCAAGAATCTAGGTCGTTTCACTCTAATAATGCGTTCACATTCCCACAGGAGGGAAGATCTAGTACCACTTCCCTTTTCCAAGCCACGGCCATTACCAGCCGTTGATATATCCTGACAAGGAAAACTGTAGGTAAACAAATCGCAATCTGGGATATCTTTATCTCTGATTTTTGATATGTCTCCGACATTTGGTGTCTCTCCATGTATTGCCTCATAGCTTGCTATTGCGTATTTATCAATCTCCGAGATAGCCACTACTTCGTGTTTGATTCCTAGATTCCTAAGAGCCATTCTTTGACTCCCAACACCTGCAAATGCTTCAAAGACTCTTAGCCCTTGCTTGCTTGCTTGCTTGCTTGCTTGCTTGCTTGCTTGCTTGCTTGCTTGCTTGCTTGCTAGATTATGATTAAATTTCATGATGCTGTAAATACCTCTCAATGATTATTAATTACACTTTTTATCCTCTTAAACCTTTTCCTTCTTTGGTGCGTTCATGAACGAGAATGTCAATAAAGCCAACTCTAATCGGTGATAGAGTTCTTCTTGTGAAATATAAGCATTTCCAGAAAAGACAAATTGATATAAGGCTTGTTTGTCACTTTCGTTCTTTGCCTTAAGCTTATTTAAGCGCCCCTCCCACAGTTCATATTGTTTTTGCGCGTGCTTCAACTGAACACCTGCCATCTTTGCATACCACTGTTCTGCAAATGGTTTAGCAAGGCGTTCTTGATACTCTACTGTAAGCATCTGAGCATCCTGAAGCTGCTTCAAATAGCTCTCGATTGTTTTATCAGACATCCCCACGCGCTGTTTAAGCAGAATAGGGTTGAAATCGCCTTTGGTGTTTAGGTAAGCAAAGGCTTTAAACATGTTTTCTTCTTTACGTCCTGACGAGGCACTGCCTAGCGCTCTGAGTTTATTACTCATTTACATCTCCTTATTATTTAACCTTCCATCCATCCCTAACATCTACTGTAAGACCTCCGTAGAGATCATTCATTGTCTGTTGCTTTTCCAAATCAGCATCATTATCAATAAATGTTACTTCTGTACGATATTTTGTATCAGGGTTTCCTTCTAAAACATAGGGGGTACTTCCTCCCTGTGGATCATAGTAAAGCTTTCTCCCGTTGTTAAACGTCTTAACCACCTTCATCCCTGCGTAATCACTCTGTTTTTTGTGATTCCAATAGGATAATGTAGGTAAAGCAATTAACAACAACCCTCCTGAAATGATACAAAGAATTTTTTTGCGCTTCATCTTCATTTTCCTATTATTTACCATTACTTCTATGTTTTAACCAACGGCCAGCAAATAGATCTTGCCAATTTACTCCCGTCTCTTTTTCTTCAGCTAACAGATAACGTTTAGCTGAAGCGACAAAATCACTGCCATTCTCGTCTACCTTAAGCAGCATATCTAGGGCCGTATATAGGCTAGACGTTTTAGAGTAAAAATCTAAAAAAGTATCAAAATCTTTTTTATCCATCATATTTTTTCCTTTATCTGACTTATTATCAGTTTAACTTAGATAGGCACTCTTTAGAAAAGACGAGACAGCGCCACAAATAAAATGGCACTTGAAAACAAAATCATTTTTAACAAGAAGCGTGACTCTGCCTTGTCTTTAGATAAGGGTGTTTTTCTACGTTGATCAACCACGATTAAGATTAATCCTACCAGGCAGCATATCACGCCTAGAACAAGCGTGATATAAGCCCAAACACTATCTGATGCCATATCCCTAACTATTCTCCTTTGCTATCTTCATCATCAAATATAGCCCTGGGAATACAATTTGTAATCCCTAGCTCTTGCTTCAATGCTGCTTGTAAAACCTCCGAAAAGTTTATCCCCTTCTCTTCAGCCAACCTAATTAGCCATCTAGGGGCAGTTGTGTTCTTGTTTACAGCTTGCATGTTGGCACGATCTATAATAGGCTCCAGCCATACATCAATCTCTACAAGAAGGCCCGTCGTTAAAGGGGTGCCTGTATAAGGTTTAGGAAGTTTGTTCCCTTGTTGCGCGTGCTTAAAAATACATGTATGTAACGCTTCACGCGCCCCTTTTACAGTCTCTTGTAGATTGTTGCTGCTTGCGATACAGTCGTTTCCAAAATCAGGAAGATAAGCTTTATATTCCCCTTCGCTATCCTGGATGACGTAAGCTGGGTAATATACCTTCTCAACGCTTGCCATATCATCTCCTTATTTCTTCTCTGAAATGCTAGACGATACCAGCATAAATCCTAAATAAAGCACTAAAATAATGCCTTTTGTCTCAACTGATTTCAAATAAAATAGCAAGAAAGAAGTTATGACTGTTAGTAAAACGCTACAAAATGTTGAAGTTTTCATTGAAACCTCTCTTTCATTTCACTCTTTTAAGTCAAGTCCTGTCAGTCTTAACTTTATTATAATTATACACGCTTAATTTAAGCGTGTCAATAAAAAATAGCTCTAAACATGCTTTAACTAACGTTTAGAGCTTTCGTTTTTTAAAAGAGATAATGACTGTTTTACTGATTAAGCAGCATAGTCAGTTGACGTAATGTGATCTTCTTTTCGACTTTGGTTTTTACGGGCGTACTCACGTTGCATCATCTGTGAGATTCCGTCTTCAAGGTGTTCCAGGTCGGTCCAGTTGTTTTGTCCTCCTCGGTAATCCTTAGTGTCTTTAGCTGTCCGATACATGACATTCGTTAACCATTCGTCCTGGAAACTGCGAACATCTGATACAGACATATAGACTACCTCTCCTGTCTCTTTTTGTTCAAAGAACGCTGAGAAACAGAAATGATTCTTGTTGACCGTAAGGACAGCATTTAGATTGGTTGCCATATCCTTAAGGACATTGATATATTTCGTTTGGAAGCTCTTGTACTCCTTAGTTGTGAAGCAAGAACTTTCAAAGGTGTAGCCACGGTAATTCTTGATTAACCGTTTCATTTTTGGGGTTTGTTGAGCCATGTTTAGCCCTCCTTATGTTTAGTGTTGTCGTTAAGAGTTTGCCATCTCTCAACTACATCTATATTATAACTCTTTATTTAGTTCTCGTCAAGTAGTTTTTGCTTTTTTTGTAAAAAATAAGGTACCTGATTGGGTACCTTTATTCCTTAACAACAACACTTAGGCTAAAATCATAGCCTCACTATCTCTTCTGACAGGGATAGTCTTTTAATCAGAACCCTACGTTAGCAGCTACAGAATTGGCAGTTCTGCTTTTTCAACTGATTTCCTAGAGGTCTGTTTTTTTACACCTCTATAATAACCTTTTAATTATCATGTGTCAATAGGTCTTTTGATTGTTTTTTAATTTTTTGCATGAAATGTTAAAAAATTTTGGAAATACCGCCTTATTATAATCCAGAAATTTCTGTAATGCGGTTGCAAAATTTCTCAATTAAGATATAATTGTTCTAAATATGACATAAAAAAAGTATAAAGTGTTGGCGCACTTTATACTGAGAATAATGTTACAAATCCAACCCTCTCACTCACTTACTTACTTACTTACTTGTTTGTTTGAGGGTTCAATCAATTCAATAACAACATAAATTTACTTATTTATTTATTTAGAAAAATTGTATCACTCATGACATTTTTTGTCAACTGTAAATAGTAGGTGTTTTTCGTTAGGGTTGGATTTTGTAGCATTTGTTCATGTCCTCTTACGAAAATTTTTTTAATTCCTATTCGACTATTTTAGTATATTTGTCAGAAGCATTAAAAAGTTATCTAAGAGGACCTAGACTGTGTTCTCTTTTTATGTTGTAAAATAACTTTTCTAGGAGACTCATCATGGTATCTACTACAACAAATAACTTAAACCTTATCAGCAAAAATGACTTTCAAGATATGGGGCGTTTCTACCCTTTGTTCAAAACGCTTTTTGAAAACGACCTCTACATGGAACTTCGCCTTGAATCCAAGGTAGTTTACACATTTTTTAGAGATCGTTTAAACCTCTCTCTAAAAAATGGATGGATTGACGAAAACGGCTTTGTCTTTTTGATGTACTCTAACTCTAAACTTGCTAAGATGCTCAACTGTTCTAAGAGCACTCTTTTAAAAGTCAAAAAAGAGCTTCTTAAGCATGGCCTAATTTACGAGATTAGACAATCTAACAGTGCAAAAGGGAACCTTCCTAACCGCATTTATCTTGGAAAACTAGAAGATGACTTTATCCAGGAAGCACCTGAAAACCAAAGCCAAGCCGTAGAACTCGCAGCACCTATCCCACAACCTACAAACGAGACTATTTCCCCTAACACAAAAAAACGTAAGGAACGCAAGGAACGTAAGGGGGGCTGGTACGCAAAATACACTAGGGTAGCACAAAAGTTAAGCACTAATGATACTGAATATAGTGATACTGAATATAATACCCAAATCGATACTAATCGATACACAAAAGAGGATGAGCCTCTAGCCACCCTTTCACACTCTGAAGCTTTCCAGATGGGCAATCATGGTTTCTTGTCGGCACGCGCAGTAAAACTATTAAGCCTATTTGGAACAGACGCAAAATCTCTGGAAGATAAAATTTACCAGGCAAAACGGAAAGTCGAAAAAGACTTTTCAGCTGCCTTATTTGGTGATACCAAAATTTATGGGGAACTATGGACCTCTGACATAGAGGGGACCATCGAGCGTTTTATTTCCAAAGTGAAAATTGGCCAACAAAGTGGCCATGCAATTAAAGACCTCTTCGCCTATTTCTACACTTCGATGGTTCATTTCTGGAAGACAGCCCTGTTCCTAGAAAACAGCGTTGGTTTCCTTGCGCTACAAGATCAAAACGACCAACTTAAAACAAGCCCTACGGGCCCTGATAGCCTAATTAAATACAATCTGCCTACACCTATGACGGAAAAAGAACTTGACTTTGAATTAACTCTTCTTGGCCAAAAAACCGATAGCGTGAAGTGTTTTTAGTGCACCGTTTTTCAAAAAGTTATAGCTTATTTGTGCACCCAAAACAACTCTTAGTAGCCATACTCCTTACCTGTGTTATAAAGCCCCAAGGGGTTAAAAGCGATAGGGATTTTTGCGCGTGCATTAGGGTGACAGCAACTATCTAGAAGGCCTCTAAATCGTCTATTTTGGGCCTGTTTAATGCCCGTAGTCCAAAGGTATACATTTGGGCAACTATTGCTTCCTGGAGTCGCATAGAGAGGGATCAGGTGTGTTCTAATAGCCAAGGCTATGCTGCTTGAATATAATAAAAACCTATCCAAAGACTTTCGGATAGGAATAAGGGGGTATAGGCTATTGCTGCGCGTGGTGGTGACTCTATCAATGAGTCTGTAAGTGGGCTTTAGCCTCCTTCTTGAGATCGTGATAAGCTAGTGCAAATAGGAACACTATTGAGCCTATTGAAAGTCCTAACACGGTGACAAGCAGTTGTACCAGCAAGTCCACCGCTTCAGCTGCAAAGAAAATAAAAACTACAAACGCAATCATTTTTTTCATGTCGCTGCTCCTTCCTAGGCTACGTCTTCTGATTCCTGGTGTTGTTTACAAAACGCTTCAGCAACTTGGGCCTTGTTGCTACGTTTGATAGTGTAAACACTATTCCAGCAGTCAATATACATAACGTCAATCATGACATATTTCCACTTATACCCATCTGGGTATGTAACTAGGTAGTAGTCCAGAAGCGCTCCAGGGAAGCAGTGAATTTCAACCCCATCTTTTTGTGCGCAATTTGAAAGAAAATCCTCTACTGCTTTTAGAGTGTACGTTGTTGCCATATCATAGGCCTCCTTGTTTAGTGTTGCGTTAAGAGTTTGCCGTCTCTCAACTTCCTCTATATTATAACTCTTTAATTAGGTATAGTCAAGTGGATTTTGTCTTTTTTTAATTTTTTTATTTGCTCTAAATGTGAATAAAAGCCTTGTCTAAGCTATTTTTTATGTTATAATTTTAATTAAAGGATGGTATATAAAATGACATTTAAAAAAATATTTCTAGCTGTTTTTTCAGCACTTCTACTAATTGGTCTTGCAGGCTGTGTGGGACAAAAAGATCCTGCAAGCACTGTTAGCCAACAGGCTTATAATTACGTTTGGAATAGAAGTAACGGTAAGACTATTAAAGGTGCGTTGTATTTTGGAGTATCTGATAAAAACCAAGGTTATTACCGAAAATATTCTTATACTCTAGATCACACAGATGCCAACTTTGATAGCGATGTTAAAGATGAAAAGCATACATATTCCATTTCCAAAGATGGTAAAACAATTTCTCTGAGTGATGATGGGGATGGCAACAATAGTGGTATTGGCTCAGGTAACGCTGCGGTAATGTTAAAAGATATCTCTATCAACGGTGATAAAATCACTGCAAGAGTATATTATCACGATGATGATGAGGGGGACATAACACTTACCCCTGTTAAAGAGTGATACAGTTTACTTGATTTCAAGTTCTACAAAAATATAAAAAAATACACTGCTTATAGTGAGCAGTGTATTTTTTATTGAGCGTTTTTGATAGCTGTGTTGAATTTTTCAATATTTGTATCGTTCGATAAGCGCCCTGTGTAGATTAAATGCAATTTCCCGTTATCATCAATAGTATTGTCGGTAACGACTACATAGGGCGTTTTAGCTCCTTCATAAGTCCCTTCAGGAAAAGCTGAGGACAGATACTTAGGAAGACCATCTGTAATGTCAATATAGGTCACGTTCACATTTTTAGGTAGTTTCTCAGTAGCTTCAGTAATTGCCTTCTCTTGTTTTTGACAAACAGGGCAGGTCTTTTTAAAAGCGATATAAATATCGATTTGTCCCTTATCAGGGGATTTCAAGCGTTTCTCTGCGGATAAAGGTTGTTTAGATACCTGGTAATCATAGGTATACTTGTTCTGGGTATTAGTAGACGATACCCAGAAAAACAATCCTCCAACAAGGGCAATAGAAACGCATATTGCGATAATGATTGTTAACTTGTTCTTCAAGCTATAATCCCCTCCTTATTTACTAGCAAAGAAATCATTAACCAGGGCTTTCTTATACGCTTCTACCTCTTCTTCAGAATTAAACGCCTGCGAATCGTCAGGATCGATATAATATTTGTTTTCGTAGAGATATGCGCGTGCTCCCCAGCCTTCTTTAGTTTCTTTTTCACTAACCTTTAGTAGATTGTATGTTGTTTTGTCCATATCTTTTCTCCTATCATTTTCCTTTACTTTTAGCGAGCAATTCGTAAGGTTCTACCTCTAAACGTCTTGCAAAGTTTTCGAGCGTATCGAGAGATACTGTACCCGTTTGGTTGTTAAGTTTGTAGTTCGTTGATGACATTCCTGTCGAAACTATAAACTTCGTCATTCGTCTTTTTGCTTCTGAAGGACTTGTGCTATCCGATATCTGGATAGCATTTCGGATATTTCTCCAAAAATCCTTCGTTACTTCCTCGGGTTCCTTAGAGAACTCAGGGTGTTCTTTCTCGTCTATGTTTTCGCTAGACAAAAGTGTTGCTAAACTGACTTTATCCTTTGTTATTTTATCTAGTCCATTTGTAACAGTCACAATTTTCTCTATGCTGCTTTTAGGACGGTTCATGAACAACATGCGAAGACTACCTTCAGGTATTCCAGTAGCTTCCGACAAATCATTGTATGTCCTTCTATCCTTCCAAAATTTGCCATTAAGGGTGTTCTTGGCATTACTCCAAAAAGTCTCTCTAAGAGACTCTTTTTTCAATTCTTCAGTCATATATACTCCTCTCTAGTTAAAATGGTAAATCATCATCTGAAATATCGATAGATCCAGCAGCACCAAATGGATTAGATCCTGATTGGAAGTTGTTTGCTGGTGTGGAATTAAATCCGTCCGTAACAGGGCTGTCACCAAAAGCTCCTGATGTGTTCCCAAAGTTATTATTGCTATATCCTCCAGGGCTGGCAGCCTCACGACTAGCTCGGCTTTCCAACATTTGGAAATTATCAGCAACAACTTCAGTTATATAGACACGTTGGCCTTGCTGATTTTCGTAGTTACGGGTTTGAATACGGCCTGTAATTCCAATCAATGCCCCTTTTTTAGCCCAATTCGCTAAATTTTCGGCTTGCTGTCTCCAGATAACACAATTAATGAAGTCAGTTTCACGCTCTCCATTAGCGCCTTTAAAGTTACGGTTAACAGCAAGACTGAATGTAGCAACAGCGACATTGCTTGGTGTGTAACGAAGTTCCGCATCACGAGTCATACGACCTACCAGCACAACATTATTAATCATATTTTATCTCCTGAATCATTTTATAGTTATATTATAACTCTTTCGATACTATACGTCAATAGTTCTTTGTTTTATTATAAAAAAAGATAGCTAATGCTATCTTTTTACCACTTAGGCTCTCCACTGTCTGGATAAGCAAAAACAAAGTTATCTGCTTTTTGTTGTGCTACTGTGTGAATGCGGTAATTCCATGTCCATGATTTACCGTAGTAATCTGCTCCAGATAGAGGGGTGTTCTGCTCTATAATCAAAATATCACCGTTTTCAAAGACGTGACTAACAATACCCGTGTGTCCAGGATTTGAAGAACCACTAGAGAAAACAGCTCCTGCTTTAGGTTTGGTTTTGGTAGAATTTCCAAATACACCAGCCCAACCTTGGGCCTGTGAAATACCATCTCCTGTTACACTACCTTCATGGCCCCAAATAATATTGGCCATACTGATAGTGAGGTTTACACACTGCCCAGCTAGGTAGAGAGAACCTGGATCATACCATCCTTTTGAACCTCCATACTCCATGCCTAGTTTTGCTGGATCATGGATAAAACCTTTCAAGCTATCAGGAACTTCATCTGGTTTATACCCCCACGCTGTGGCATCAGCAGGAACCGTTCCAGTCCCATCAGTTGCTCCACCACTATCTGAGTCCTTGCTTGAGTCCTCATCACAATCAACGTTATCTTCGTTAAGACCAGCTTTAGTAGTAATGGTTGCTGTGTTCGAAGATGTTCCGCCTGAGAGTTTCCATTTAGATTTATCAGCTTTTACGTTCTTTGTGTTAAATAATGAGTTGGCTGCTTTTGCAGCTGTAAGACGTCGTTCTCTGTGCATTTGAGCAACATCCCCACGCTCATATACTGAGAAGAAGATAAGCATTGCATTTTCGACGTTATCGTTGTCTAAGACATCATCGATGCTATCTACTCCGCTTAATCCAAACCAAGAGGACGCATTAGGAAGATAGCTTTGGTAGGCTCCGTTAGCAAATTCACTGTTCCATACAAACTCCACTTGGTGTTTAATTTCTTCTTCTTGACTAGCGCCTTTTTTATAAAATTCACTATCCAAATACTTTGAACCAGGGGTGAATTGGAAAAGACCATATCCCCTACCAGCATAACTTTGGTTGTTCTCTGCTTCGACGGCTGCCATATCAAAACCAGATTCGGCTTGCACGTTCCCCATCCAACCAGCAGCACTTGTTCCACTTAGTCCAAAATCCTCTGTTAAAATCTTGAAAAGTGTCTCTGCAACTTTGTAGCTTGGTGTTCCTGGAGTAGTCCAATCCCCTCCAGCATCCCCCATAGAAGCTGATTCTGACGAAGGACCAGAAGATTTACCATCCTTTTTAGATTTTTTTGATTTAGCTTTTGGTTTATTCTTTAGTTGTTCGAGATATTTTTCTAAAGATAAGCCTTTATCTGTCATGTATTTAGAACTTTCGGTTCCTACATATCGGTAATGCCAATCCTCGTTGTCAACCCCTGTTTCATCTTTATAGTTTGATTCAAAACGCTTCACAAACCCTAATTCTACAGCAATTTTTTCCAAAGCATTAGCATCAGATTCACTCATTTGGTTAAGAGAATCAACCGTTGAGATATCTATTGCTAGCCCCGTCATGTGTTCTGATGAACCTGGAGGCTGGGAATAAGTTTGAACAACTTTTTCAGCTTCCTCTTTAGAAAGGTGCTTTTCTGACATCTCTTTCTTAGTGTAGTTCTCGTAGAGGGTTTTCTGTGTCTCTACACTACGATAACCTGAAATCAAATGAAACGCAGGATTAATCTCTTTGGCTTTTGCAATCAATTTTTCGGTTGCGTCTTTTATTCGAGAATCTACTTGAATATTGTCAACTGTAGCCAAGTTAGGATTCATTTCTTCTTTGACGTTATCCCGATTGACAAGAACTAAGTTCCAGTCAGATGGCGATACATTTGGCAAATCACTTGAATCTTGGATTTCTTCAATATCACAATCATTATTCTTCTTTTTCTTAACATAGATACTGCGATCATCTTGAGCGTAAGCCACCGTTGATACAGAAGCTTGAAGCGTAATGGCAGATAATTGTATAGCTAGCAGTACGAGAGCTACCAACTTGTTAACTTTTTTATTGATAACAGCTCACCTCACTACTTTTCCTTAGATGATTCTTTTTGAGTATCACTATTTTCCTTATTCTCAGCTTTATCACCATCCGTCGTCTCCTTCTTCTCCTTAGGTGAGTTAGGAGCGAAATTATCAGTGCTAGTATCATTTACTGGCAATCCTGTCAAAATACTATTTAAGTTATCATACCAAAGCTTGATATTACCATTATCACTGATTTTTCCTTGATAAGTTATTGCTGTGATTTTTTTATTTCTATCAACTTTCACGATGAAAGATAGGTTAGCAAACTCACGTTTTTCATTAGTTGCTGGAACAATAACATTGTAAATAATATTTTTATCGTTTGAACCAGCCATGATGCTAGGAATAACACTACCAGCTAAAGCTGTTTGACTTTTGCTAGATTTGGCCCAGGAATTGCTTTCTAGAAATTCCATCATGTTATCCATTAATTTAGTAGCTTTTTTAGAACTGTTGTCAACTTTCACATCGTCAGCTAGGTAATCTTTCAGCAGAAGATATCGACTTTCAGCGTTTGTCGTGTAGTCTAATCCTAAGTATGTTTTGAAGAATGCGTCTAGCTCTGTTTGGTAATTGACAGAAGCAATAGTGTTCCCTAAATTATTCTCTGCTTCTTCATCACTTGCTACAGCAGATGAAGATGGAGTTGATGTAGAGGACGTAGAGGAAGAAGATGTAGAATCATCTGTACCTAACTGTCCGAGTGTATTCTTAAACACATCCAATTGAGTGTTTTGAAGCTCAGAAACTTGTTCTGGTAAGTCAACGGTATTCACAATTGATACGTTGCCTGATTTTGTAGTTAGGGCTTTAGTTAGATTTCCCATCTTATAACCCCATGTAAGTCCGATTATTAAGGTTATACCTATAGGTAGGCCATGTTTAAGTCCTATGCTTTTCCAATCTAGTCCTTGCCAATATTCACGATTTCGCCAAGTATATTTCTTTTTTCTTGCTTTATTTGGAGAATCAAATTCTAGTTTTGTCATAACTTTCCCTTCTATCGAGTTGAGTCAATATTTTCAATCAACCACGTAACGAAAATAAAGATAGCACAGCATGTGAAGCTTATTGTAGGGTGATTTACGAATAGATCTAAGATTTTTTGTCCCAGAAGCTGGAGAATGTAAAATATCTTGGAAAAACACTCAGTTATAACATCCATATTATTCCCCACCTTCTTTTGACTTGTCTGTACTTTCTTCGCTTTGCCCACTCTCTTTGTTTGAAGTTCCTTCAGCTTCTAGACGTGCCAACAAGCCATCTACCCATTTCTTATCAAATGTGGTTTCTTTTTTATCCTCGTCAACTACGATCAATTCCCCATCGCGAGTGAATTTCTTAATGCGTCGTGTTGAACCGTCTGAGAATTTCAATTCTCCACCCAAGCCACCATCTGAATTAATGTAAATTCCAGAAAGAGCTGATAGACGGTTCACATAGTCTTCATATTGAGATTTGCTGAGTTTATATTTTTTGTTGCTATCTGCATCATCTGAAGACTTAGAGTCTTTGCTTTTTGATTTAGATGAAGAAGAATCGTTCTTTGTCTTAGAAGATTTACTTTCAATTTTTTCTGATTTTATAGAATTGTCTTTAGGGGCGTTCAACGCTTTAGAGATGCTTAACACTGTACTGATTCCCAAAATTAGTATGATAACACCGACAGCACCTGTCACGCCAAAGAAAATCTTTTCTTTCTTTTCCAATTTATTAAACTTACCAACAAGACCTTTCTTAGACGCTTGTTTGTTGGGTTTCTTAGGAGTTTTTTCTTCATCCCTTGGCTCTTCCATTTTGGTAGCAACTACTTCCTCTTTTTCGGTAGGAGTATTTTTAGTATCAAACCAACCATCCAGTCCTTGTGCCTGCTCTTCTGTGTGTTCTTCTTGTTTCATTTCTTCTTCTCCGTTTTCTATATCTGACTTTTCCTCTTTAATCATAGGTTCTCCTTCGAGAGCTCTAAAACCTGAGACTCCAAACTGCTCAGCGTCTTCATTATTCAATGACGCATCCAAGTCTCCTAGATCAACTACTTCCTCAGATTCTTCAAGAGGTTCATCTTTTGGTTCTTTTGGAAGTCTATCGTCTTCGATGGAATCTTCTGCGGTTGTTGAAGAATCACCTTCATCCTCTTCAGGGGTAGGGTTGTCAGGCTGCGTATCGTTTATTTGATCTACTGATAAAACCTCAGGTACTTCATCAAACTCTTGTAGATTTTCGGTTTCGGAACTTGGTTCACTATTTGTTTTGCTCTCACTTGGAGAACTCATAACATCTAGTAATAGACTATTAGGTTGCGTAGAAACTTCCGTCTGTAAGTCACCCTCGTCTAAAACCTCTTTTAGTGAACTCAGAAATTCTTTTTTCTTTTGCGAAATTGCAGCCAGACTAGCAAAATCATAATCTACTTGTTGATCAACAATCGAGATGATTTGATTACGTATTGCTTTTTCTAATTGCTTAATTTCGGCTTGTTTTTCCGTCGGAATCGAAGCTTCACCTAATTCATCGATTTTCTTTTGTAAATCGTCTAGGCGACCTTCCTCCGCATCGTATTCACGTATAGTATCTGCATTTATAGGAATTTTGTTCTCAAAAAAGTAGTTTGTTTTTTCAAGCTCATATTGTTCCTGTAATGCTTGGGCCTCTTTTTCGACCTCTTCAGGATCTACCTTAGAGTTATTTTGTAAATTGACAAGTTTCTTGTACTCTTCACTGCCAATTACCTTTTCAATAGCGTTCTTTTTAATTTCTTCAATGTTTTCATCATTATGGTAGGCTTGAATATCTTTTGGTATAGCCTGTTTCATATCGTTTAATTCTGATTCAAAACCAGAAATCATTTGAGCATAACCTTTAGAAATATTATCCAAATTAAATCCCAAACCAGGTTCCAGATCTACTTCGAGGGCCTCGTTGATAATATCCTCACATTCGCTGGTACCATTTTCGTCAATAGAGACTTCTTTCCAATATTGAACTGGTGCAAGGACACCTTGCCCTGTATCTGAATCTGTCTCATAGTACGAAGTGTAGGCAGCATCCTTTTCCACTTTCCCACTTTTTATGAGCTCAACAACTTTCTGTTGATATTCACTAGGGAAATATAATCCAATCTGATTATGGCCATAACTAAATGTTCCTACAACTTCTTTTTCCCCTTCAGAAAGTCCAAACAGGTCACTGTACTCGGCCAATACTTCGTCAGGAATAGTTCCAGAAGTTAGAACTATAATGATTTTTTGTCTTGTGTCCATTTATACCCCTTCTTATTGATTTGGTAATTATACTCATAATAGTAGTTAGTCAAATCTGATACATTATCACTATTTATTTTTGATCGTTTATAACGTTTTACGACAAAGTAAATAGATAGGTGAGTGCCGTACTCAACAAATTCTAAGTCACTCATGATTTCATTAAAGAAAATCATATCTGCCATTGCATTTAGACGTAAATTACTTCCCAAGACCGCCAACTTTTGCCAGCTATTCTTGTTGAATATCCTAGAGGCCCCGTTTCTAAACTCATCATCATATAAGACAGGTTTCATTAATTCATCTAATTCAAATTCTGAACGATATAGATTGATATTTCTAACAACTCTCTGGCTGATCTGTTCGCTAACATCAAATAAAAATTCTCGAACATCCGAGGTGTTAACCAACTCAATCTGTTCATAATCTACTCCTGCCTCAATGGCCCCTTTCAACCCCAAACCTATAATGTCACTAATAGCAGCATCGTTAAGGTAGCTTGAATGAGACAATTCCTGGGGAATCTGTTGCTCTAATTTCTTGAGAACTTTGATTCTGTCGATATAATCTATATCCTTCCTTACTAAAACAGGCTTTGTATCATGTGGCACCTGTTTGTTTTCGTTAGCGTCTTCATCTTTAGACAAGATAGAAGATATATTCGGAATAGAGGAGATCCTTTTACTTAAGTTGCTTTCTTCCCCTTCTTTTATAGTTGCTTGCAATGAAGCTAGCAGTTCTTTCATATCACTCATTGGTAGCTTCCTTCCCGTCTATAGTATTGATTGCCAGATAGATTGTGTAGATTGGTAACATACAGTCATAGGCACGCCTTTTTTGCTCAGTTTCCCCTGATTTTTTTATGTCGACGGAAAGTGCGCTGTGGTATCTTATGATTTCTAGGATATCCTCCTTAGTCTCAGTTCCATTCCATATTTGTTTAAAATCATAAATAACATAATTCAACATATCTGCGATATAGCCAGGCTCTATGTTTCGGATTCTTTCCAAATCTTTTATCACACTTGGTAGTTCCAATGTGGTGTATAAGTCTTTTAAATCTAATGCCATATTTTATGCCACCTCGATTACACTTCGCATCAATTTATCTAGTTCTACTAAAATCTTCGCTAACGATTGGAGACTTTCATAACTATCAATAATATGCTCGATATTTGTGTTTATGGTCTTTGCTTTAAATCTAATTTCATCAGATTCTACTGACTCTTTTAAATTTACTTTGTAGTCATCAAACGTATTCCCTCTTAAGTCTTTTAAGGTAATAGGAAGTAGCTCAGCAGCTTCTTTTGATTCCTCTACAAACAAATCATCTTCGGTTACATTTTCAATTGAGTAAGCGTTCTTCAGTTTAGCGATTACCTCTCCTAGAATATCAATGATTTTCAATTCTGCGGAAAGTTCTGGTACAAAACTTTCAAGATCTAGGTGGCTCGTAAAATCTTCACCTAGTTGCTTTTTGATTGTTTGTAAATATGTTCTGTATAGATCACTCTCAGCCTCTATTTTCCCAAGAGACGTTCTCACGCTTTCAGAAATACTTCTCAAACTAAGAGTGGTGGCTTTATTAGTCATGTTTGTTCCCCATTTTTATTAAGAAAGATTACATAATAATATTATTTATGTTTTTATAATATATTGTATTGCTTTGTATTATATATTTTTTATCCGAATGTAGCCCCTTTAACTTGCCCTTTATATGCTAACAGTTGCATTTGTTTGAGGGTGACGTTGTAGTTGCCAACAAAATAAACGTCGTCTTCTCCATCCTTTTTCATTCGAACTACAAACTGTCGAACATCGCTGCTATTTGAAGTATTTACAATGATAGATGATTCATCATACTCATACTGGTTAACGTTAACCAGTATCCCTAGTGTAGAAACCAGGTTAGTATCACTCAAGAAATATTTTGTAGATACTTCTTGAACGCTGAAGGTTGGCCCTCCACTACGGATAGCCTCCACAGCATTTTTAAATAGGCCACTAACATCGTTTTTCTCGTCTTCATTGGCTGATTTAGTGGACTCTAGTAATCTTTTTGCTGCTTCGAAATTCTTTTCGTTTTCGGAAAGGTTGTCTTCGTTACCTTTACTTTTGCTTTTTTTAGATGATTTGTCCGACTTCTTTTCTGACGGATTAGCTGCCTTCAGCTCGATCTGAGTTTCTTTATTGGTGTTGCTTTTATGCGTAGTAATGTAGATACCCCCACAAAGAACTGCCCCAATAGCAACTCCATAAATAACTTTTTTCTTATCCATATACATTCACCTCTAGTAACAATTTACTCTATTATACCACAAAATAAAACGCCCTAAAACCCCTTATATATGGTTTTAGAACGTTTTTTGTTATCCAAATGCACGTCGTAAGACATCTTCATTATTAATCATTTGACGGTAATCTGCTGAATTTCCTTGCCCATTAGGTAGAGGGATAGAAATAAAAGCACTGTTAAGCCCTAAATTCAATGTGGTCCCATTGCATTGTAACTTTTCGTCGATTTTTTCCGCAATCATTTTTTCAGCTCTGTCGATACCTTTAACATTAACTTCTTCAGGAATATTAAAGTAAAATTCCGCTGTCGTTGCTTGTGGTTCGTTTTTATCAAAGATAGCTTTTATGCCATTACCTCTAAGCATCTCATTTAGAACATCTATTTGATTATCTGCCCAGCGTTTCGCTTCACGTTTTCTCTTCTCGTTTTCGGCACTATGGTCCTTCAATCCAACATAGGTCTTGCCATCTTTTTCGATACTTCTATAAGGCATCGTATGCTCATAATTGAAAGATTCCTTGCGCTCCTGAAGTTCTTTTATTTTGTCACCAAAATAATATGGATCGTTTATTCTATCACCAATAGCTTGGAAATAGTAATTACCTTCGCTGGTCGAACGCTGTTCCCCAAAATAAACTTTGTAGCCAGTGGCTTTAGACGCTGTATCTGGCAATTTCCCTAACCATTTTTGTTCAAGCTCACTCTGTCCACCAGTAGATTCGGGAGGAGACACCAAGATATTATAGATAGTTTCTATCATGTGCTCGCTATTTTGTCTGGTGTTTACAAGAACAGTGATATTCAACATTTGTTCTAGAGCTTCCAATGTGTAAGTTTCTTCAACGGTAGCTCCTAAATCGCTACGATCAGCGTCTTTACTATTTTTTAGGCGCTTGTCTCGTTTATTTATCCGACTCTCAATGCTATTTTTCTGCTCTCGAATCTTGAGATTCTTAAGAATACGTTTCTTTAATTTTATTGCTTGCAAATCGTTTTTCAGAACGTTACGTTCATATAAACGCTGTCTTTTTAATAGATTTGAGAGGTACGCTAGTGCTAGAAAGCCTTCGAATAACCATGCTAATTTCAATAAAATGGTTACTATTTTTCTCACATCAAAATTAATTAGGTGTGCTTCAGTATCAGAAGATGAGGATTGTGTGTCTTTCGAAACACTAGGTTGGGTGTTAACCTTGTTAGTATCTCCACCTAAAGAGGTGATAATGTTATCTAAAATACCTTTTTGGTCATCAGATACTTGTTTCGAAGTAGTTATATTTTGCTCTTTATTTTGAGGTCCATTATTTCGAGGTCTCAAAAATAACAATGCACCGACATAGAGCAACGTCAAAATTACAAGTGTGACAAATAACTTTTTTACAAAACCTAACAGTTTTACTCCAAATGCTGCGTGGGGGAAGACATTATTTCTTAGATGATATTTTTCTTTAACTTCTTCAAATGTCATATATTATCCTGCCTTCCTTTTTTTAACAACAATATGGCGTTCCTCTTCAGGTGTATCTTCATTAACATCAGGCCCCCATTCAGCCAATTTCCAATTAATCATCTCTCTTTTGTATGGAATCTTATTAACTTTAGGGTAATGATTTTTATACCATTCTAGCTGGCTTTTAAGTTCGTCATCGTCAAAATAAAGCGACTGACAACGTATTGGTTCAGGTCCCTTATTAGCTGTGTCTAATAGAAGTAGATCCCCTCGGCCAAGTAATTTTTCGCCCCCTTCACGGTCATTTAAGATAATACGGCTATTTCCTGATGTAGGTACAGAGAAGCAAATTCGGGCTGGGATATTAATTTTAATAACTCCGCTAACTACGTCCGCTGAAGGGCGTTGTGTAGTCAAAATCAAGTGAATGCCACAAGCACGGGCTTTTTGTCCAATTCGTTTGATATAATCATCTACCTTGTCTCCAGCAACGTCTCTGAGGTCTGAAAACTCATCTACAATAAAGACAATATCATTAAGATGAAAAAGACCATTTTCCCTTGCCCACTCAACATTCTTGGCAATTTTTTTGTTATAACTACCAATGTTTTTAACTCCAGCTGTTTCTAACATTCTATATCGCTTATCCATTACCTCACACACCCATGCAAGCAACGCAAGAGCATCTTCCATATCAGTCACAGGGTCGATAGGGAAGTAAGGATTATCTTTATAAGCCGAGAACTCAACAAATTTAGGGTCGATAGCGAGAAATTGTACGTTAAATGGCGTATTGTGAGCCATCATTTGTTGTACCCAGGAGTTGACACCAACAGACTTACCTGAACCCGTACCACCTGCAACGAGGAGATGAGGACATTTAGACAAATCTAACTTAACAGGTTCTCCAGCTTTATTTATCCCAACGACAAACTCAAGATTTGCTTTTGCCTTCGTCTTCAACAAGTATTCTTTTTCAAGTTCGGGATCAAACTGATATTCAACGTTAGTGTTTTCTTCGTCTTCACTGTTTGTTTCAGATTCGTAATCCATAGGAATATAGACACCATCTCCATAGTTCCAGTTAGTATCTATTGGATTTGAACGAGAACCCATCTCTGTGAAAAGTTCGCCTAAAATTTCGCCACTTTCTGCATCAACAACTTTATAATGCCACTCCAAACCATACGGTTTTCTAGTTATTCCCGTATACCAATAAATATCGCTTTGGGTATTTTTCATGCCATCTTCAAAGTTATTGAATGTCACCTGATTGTCTTTACGATCCCATAAAACCATCAAGCGGTTATCACTCTCACTTCCATGATAGCCTACAGGGATTAGGTGGGTGCGATCCATCGGAATTTCTTTAGGGTCCACCTTAGGTTGGATTCTGGATTTTAATTTACGTCTGTTATTTTGATTTCTAGATTGATAATGTTGACTCGTTCCTTTTTCAAGGTATGCCAGGACCTCTAATCTTTTTGAGGTTTGGTTAAACCAAACGGTTCCATAGTCTCTAGGATATTCACCGCTCTCAAAGAGTTTCTCTAAATCAACACTTTCGTCGTGTTTTGGATTCCCTTCCAAAATTTTTAACTCAGGCTTATCACCTCTAACAAAATTTTTAGCCCCTTTCCCCTTTGAGTCTATATAAATTTTAGGTTGAACATAATGTTCTGGGATTTGATAAATGCGATCTGGAATAATTGGATGTTCTTTATTCCAATTTTCTAGTTCTACAAGCTCTTTAGGTTTGGGATGGTAGTATGGCTGAAAAAAACTCCTTACGGAGCTTAGGGAGGTCAATATATGAGTTGATTGTAAGGTTATTTGTCCCATAATTTTCCTTCCAACGTAGTTACATCCTCATCAATTTGTTGCCCAAATCTTTCGAGAGCTTCTGCAATTTGAACGTATTCTTCAAAGTTACCATCATCTTCAAAGGAGAAGTTGGCAACTCTGTTTTTAAAGTTACCAATAGTTTCGTCATAAATCTCTGTTTTGACTTCTAGGTTTTTAAAACGTTGAGTCGCCTTAAAGACACGTCCTTTAATTGTCGTTTCAAGGCTGCTAGAGAATTGTTCTAGCTGATCAAAGTAGCTATTGCGTTTTGCCTCTACTTCGCTAATCAATCCTAACATTTGCTCTTTATATAATTCAATAGCTTCATTTATTTCATTCATTGTCCTAACTCTCTTTCATAGCTTATTACTTCTTGAGTATTTCTATCAACCTGTTTGGTAAGGGTGGCAGTTTCTTCGGTGAAACCATTCCAATCATTCCTCATGTCTAATAACTTGTTTAAGTGATAAACAAGATTTTCTACAATAAGGTCTGCCCCTGGAATATCTTGTGTTTTCATAACAGCAATCGATTGTCGATACTCTTGAATCAGTTCATCCAACGTGTTCATCTTTTATCTCCTATAGGCTCTCTATTGTAAATTCAGTAGGTAATAGCAATGTTCCGCCTTCGACTGTATGTCTCATCAGATGGCTCAGTTTCTCACCAACCCTAAATCGCTCCATCGGGATTTGCTCTTTATAGCCAGCAACAACTGAGTGCCAGTCACCATCAATGCTTAATTCACCGTAAGTTCGAGTGCCAATAAATTTAGATTTCCTGAACACTCGTTCGATTTTCCAAGCACCTAGCTTATACTCATCCACTTCTACGCCAACCGTCTTTAGATATTCGATGGTTTTTTCTTCATCGAAGTCACCGTTAGTTAGACATTTAGGTGGGAGTAATAAGTGAATACTATCTGTATCGCCGTACAAATAGTATTCTAGACCAATATTATTGATCACTTCTGCCATTTGTACCCTAGCATAAGCATTTATAAAGCTTGCAGCAGCAACATTACTTTGAGTTGAACGTCCTCCATGCCCCATATTTTTTTGGCTGTCTGGATTAACTCCTAAGTACCCTACGACTTTATTTAACATAGCCTTACTTTGGAAATAAGAAAAGGTGTCACCGTTTTCTTTGCTGATACACTTTTCATTATACCAAAACTCCCCATGCTTTGAAAGTTTTTTCATCAATTTTTCATGTAGGTTAAACACAAATAAACGCGTATTTAGGGCCTCTTTTATTTCATAGTTTTGGAGCACATATTCAAAGTCAATTTGTGTAAGTATTAGATTTTTATAATCGATTGAGTCCTGATATTTTTTTGCCTTAACTGCATCTTCAAGCGTGGATTTGTTCCCTAAATCATCTTCTCTTATCTTGATGATTGGGACCTTTCCTTTTTTTACAGAAGCTTTTAATCGATCAAATCGAATAAAGTATACAAATTGATTAGGATTGAATTTGCTAGTAAACTCTTCAACAGAATCAACAATCCCTACACATTCCATAGGTAGTTTTTGTGTAGTGTAGTTTGAAGTATGACGGCTATTTACATCGATAGTAATTCCAATACCCTCTATCCATTTATTTTGATATCTTGGATTAGGATAGACAAGCCCACCTCTATAACTCTCTCTACAGTAGTTATTTGTGAGGTTCCTTCTCATCATTTGAATTTGCACTGATTTGTAAGTGTGCAACTTATCTAGAATTTGTTCGAAATAACTTTTTTCATCTTCATTTTGATACCTGCCCTCAGTTATCAGTGTTTCAAAATGATCGATGTAAGCTTCGATTTCTTCAATATGCTTACGTGTCCTTCTTTTTGTTTTAAACTCCAGCCCTTCAGGTTGTCTGGCTGTTACAACATTCCCGATTTGAATTTTAGAGTACCTTTTTTCACGATATAATTGTTTATATCCTTTGTACTTGTTGAAAGGTTCAAATTCTTCAATTCGTTCTACTTCTAGATGTGGTTTTTCCGATAAAGCTGTTTGATAGGCAATATTGGAAATAGAATACATTCTATTTTCGATACACTCAACCAGTCTAAACTTCTTCAAAGCGACCTTTAAAATACGTGTGTCCATCTTAATGTATTCAATGTCGTCGTTAGTGATAATATGCTCTTTGATGGAGTAAAGATATCGCTTTTCTCCTCCACCAGAAAGAGCAATTTTTTGTTTAGGGTACACCCCTTTAATGAGATGTCCTTTTGTTGTTAGTTTAGAAAATTGTGTCACTTTCTCTTTTTTAGGGTGTTTAACTAGAGGTGTCTTTCCTTTTTTCAAACCGACAGTCTTAGCAATCTCAGAAAGGCTACCATCTAGAACTTTTAGCGTATCAAAAAAGTTGAACATTTTATCACCATCAAAGACTGTAAAGCTTTTAGAATCTCCGATAAAAAATTTCTCTAACCAGTCTTTTTTGGGCAATCCTTTTTTTAGTAACTTAGCATTATCATCTTCAGTTGGACGAGGTACATCTGTTTTTGTCACCCTATGATATCCATTCCTATTCAACCAACTAAAGATGAAATGAGCATCATATCCGCCCAGATTGTGAAAGAGGACATTTGCACATTCATTCTCTAAAATGCTATTCATAAAATCTTCAATAGAATTGCCAATGATATAATGATCGCTCATATCAAAATCGGAAATACAAGATAACCATACTTTGGTTTCTTTGTCTCTTCCGTTGAAGGTTGTTCCTTCAAAGTCGCAAATCAAAGTTTTCACGCAAGTCCCTCCTTGTCCTACCAGCTGTGATAAAAAAAGCTTATTTTATATTTATATATGTTATATATAAATATTTTTGTTTATATAATATTAAAATATATTATTATATATTAAATTTTAAGCGAGCGTTTATTGCTCGCTAGATTTTTCCTTCAGATATTTGTAGAGGTTATAAGCTCTATCTAATCGCATGGATTCGGTAGGTCTCTGTCCTTTCACATACAAATTACCATTTGTTGCGTTCATAATACCTGTTTTCCTAATTTCATAACCTGTGATGATTCCACTGTGCAGCAGTTTATCAAACTCCTCAACATCTAGGATTTTATCTGAGGAATCCAGGGGTTCATTTTCAGATTCATATAGCTCAACAAGTTTATTCACTTGTTGAGCAGTCTTAACAGACATTTGTTCGCAACTCTCCAGTTCATAGTATCGTAGAAGAACTTGAGGTGTTATGCCTGCTGATTTAACAGCCGAACGATAAGGCGAATACGGCTGAAGCTTTAGGAGCTTATCTAATTTCTTCAAATCAATCATGTTCTTATCACCTTTCTCTTATTTATATTATAGCTTTTTCGATACAATTCGTCAATATCTTTTTGTTTTTTATAAAAAAATAGCAACCAGAAATTCTGGTTGCTCTGTCATTGTTAAATATAATTATTTGGCAAAATCTAACAACAACACTAAACAAGTACATCTATATTAATATTTTTTTAGGGTTTTGTCAATTTAGCTTCGACTAACCTCTTCTTCAATTTAGCTCCAGCCTTAAAAACAACATTTATTGTTTCTGGTTTATCAGCTTTAGTGGATTTTCTTTTCCTAACATTATAAGAACCAAAATTCTTAAGCATTACAGCGTCATGCTCAACCATCAGTTCCTCCAAGGTTTCTAAGAATATTTCAATATCTTTTGAGGCGTGTTTTTTAAAAATGCCTCTTTTCTGGGCATATTTTGTGACGATCTCGTCTTTATACGCTATGTCCTTTTCTTTTCGTGTCATCTCTACTTCCAAACCTTTTGTAGTCCTTTAAAAATATTATAAAATATTTTTCTTAAAAATTCAAAAAGACTTTAAAATAATTTAAAGTCTTTCTTCGTTTTTGTCACAAGTCTCGCTGCTTTCGAGCTTTTGCGATTAAGTATCTAAGGGTAGGACCTGTTCCTAAAATCCCTTCTTCTTCTCCTACTGAACGCAGAAATTCCAACTCCTCTGTAGAGAGTCTGATTGTAGTGGTCTTGAACTTAACTTCTTTTTGAGCTTGTTTTTTAGTTCGACTTATTTTCTTTTCATCTTTTAGGAATGCAATGTCGTGGTTTTTAGACAACTCTTCCAAAAACTCTTTTTCACTATCCTTGCCTTTGATTCTAGAATTAAAAAGTTCTAAGGCTTCTTTATATTCTCCATCATTAATATGTGATTGAACATCATTTAGAACAGATACAACAACAGCATTTAAAGTCATTAGGCAACCTCCTCAATTAACATTTTTACAAATTTAGCGATTTCTTTTTTAGGAACAGAATCTTTAGAAGACTCAAATACATTTTCCTTTGTTTCAGCAATCTCCTCGTATTCGATATTGTACGAAATAAACATGTCAAATACTTTAGTATCAAGCTTTTTAGCAACTTCTTCTAGTTCTTTAATATGTTTTTGCGCCGTAGTCTTCTTAGGCTTTCCAAAGTTACCTTTCTCTACTTTTGTAGGAATAATCCCTGCAACTCGAAGGTTAGGATTAGCAAGGTATTCTTTAGTATCGTCGATATCCTCTTTTAGAGCGAGAATACGTTTAACTGAAAATTCTTTTGCTTCTGTAGGGATAACAATGTGTGTTGCAGCTGCTAAAGAATTTATTGTGGCATCATCTAGAGCTGGTGGATTGTCGATCAGGATGAAGTCATAGACACCTTCTATCTCCTTCAACGCTCGTTTCAAGCGCGACTCTTTAGATTTGAGAGTCTTAGCGATAGAGTTCCATAGCTTCATTTGAGAAGTCCCAGGGATTATATCGAAATTTTGAACTCTCTTGATGGCATCGATAATAGAAATATCACCTTTCAAAACAGAGAAAATGTTCTTATCCTCTTCTTTTAATCCCACGCCAGTCGTAAGGTCAGCTTGTGCATCCATATCGACTACCAGAACACTATACCCCAGGGATGCCAAAGCTTGGGCGCATAATAGGGTAAGGGTGGTCTTCATGACCCCTCCCTTTTGATTGAGGACAGCTATTATTTTTTCTTTTATTCTATCTTTCTTGATCATTTATTTTACCTCTTGTTTAGTGTTGTTCAGAAATTCTGATCATTTACAATATAACACAAGAAATATTGTTTGTCAATATAAAACAATATTTTTAATTACTTTATATTATATAATATTTATATATATCAATATATATTATTATATAATATATTGTATTATTTATTATTTTATTAGGTTATCGAAAAACTAGGCAAGCTTTTTATAGGCGTTCAATTAGTTTAAATAAAAAAGCCAGCGATGCTGACTGGCTTAAAAGACGATAGCTTCGACTTCTCTTCGATACTCAATAATTGCATTATACATGACACCATTTAGATGTTCTGCAAATCGTCTAAAATTCACTAAATCATCCTGGTATTTAATAAACCATCTAGTAGCTTCTGCCATAGCATCTTCTTCGCTAAATTTCTGGTCCATGATTTCACCATATCCCTTGTTATTCGCTTCTCTTATAAGACGGTATTCGTCTTTCCAATCTTCAACGAACAACCTCATTCGGCCAAGGTCAGGTACAACTCTAACGTCTCCAGGTTCAACATCCAAGCCTAACCTTTGAAGTTCTTTCACATAATCGACCCAAACCAAAGGTTTTGTCTGGTAGTTATCTACGACCTCCGCTTTTTTCTCTACTATGCGTCGGCTTACTTCCCTCTTGATGTACTTATCGACTTCCGTTGAGTATTCTTCTTCAGCTGCTCTTAGTTGCTCCCGATAAAAGTCAAGAGGTAGCTTAGAAACATAATCCTCAAAATCAGATTCTCTAGTTGTTCCCCTACTTGTTGAGGTTTTTACAGTAGAAGTAGCTTTTACTTTTGGAAGTGGGGCTTTAGTTGTTTTAAGCCCTGAAGCAAAATTCTGTACGAGGTTTGAGCTAGAAGAAGAAGTTTTTGCTGATGGTGTGGCAAGTTTTTGCTTTCTTGCCTCTTGTTTTAACTTATGACGTAGCTGTTTTGCTCGTTTCCTATTTTTAGCATTGCCTGAAGCAGCTCTATTTTGAACTGCTTTTTCTTTTTCAGTAGACTTATTTTCTAAATCTAAAGAAGGGGTATCGCTAATTTTTTTCTGTATTTTAGCTTCTTGTTTTAACTTATGACGTAGCTGTTTTGCTCGTTTTCTAGCTTTCTTATTGCCTGCACCAAGATTCCCAGAAACTTGCTGCTTTTCGACTTTCTTCGGAACCTCTATTTCTTTAGCTACTTCTTTTATTTGCTTAAGATTCTTTTCCTTTTTTAGCCTATGTTTTAGCAGCTTTTTGCGATTAACTTTCTTTCCCATGACTGCTCCTATTTATTCAATTCAGCCATCAATTCAGAATATCTTTCGAATGTCTTGTTATATTCTGCAAGTGACGTTTCGTGGTAATGGATGTTGGTTAGAAATTGATAACACGCCTCTAGCTCATCTTCTAATTCGCTATAGTTAGTCGAGTTCTTTACTTGTTCTTCAATTTCTCCTTCAATATCTCTTGATTTTAACATGTTAAATCCTTGTCTTTCCTACTCTTTTATTCCGTTGTTTACTTCTCGACGAATTTCATTAGCAATCCCGTTGCTAATGTATTTGGCTAAATCGGAATTATCTTTAATATAGCGTTTTGTTTTTAAAGCCTTACTGTAAAATCTCGAGAAAAAAATATCTCCAAAATACTCTCCTAAGAACCGACCCACATCTTTAATCAATAATTCAATGACTAGGGGCTTTATCTCGTCTTCCGAGAATATTGCTTTAACTCCTTGTTTTTTATTTTCCTCATCCTCACTGGTTTGGAAAATAAAATCGGGATCCAGAATATCCATATCTTTATAAGCTTTATCTAGTTCTGTTAAAGCTTTATTCCCTGCAAAAATAATAGCATTAGCATTTTTCTTTGTAAGGCTACGATAATCGGATTTCATGATTTCTCTGAGCTTCATGTACTTATCCTTATGTCTAAAGGATTCATAGTGGTTTAGCTCCTCACTTAAGTTTTCTAGAGCTGACATTTGTTTGGTCGTTAGAGAAAATTCTGTTTGCTTAATGGACCAAACCAGATCGATAGCAGTAATTTTTTTCCCTTTTCGAATTTTATTATACTTCAGATCCATCTCAGAAAAGCGGTTGATTTCGTCTACAGCGACATCAAGAGTTGCTTTAGCGAAAACAGAAAAATTATTATAGCTGCTTTTATTTCTTACGTTAAACAAACCTTTAAGCTTTTCGACATCGATTTCGCAATGCTTTATATTACGTTTGTTGTAGTTTATTTTCAAGAACTCGTATAGAATCCAGGAATAAACTGAAGAAAAGTTTTTGGTGATTGACATATCAATCATCATGTAATAACCTTCGAGGTTGGTTAGTAGTGGTAGTACCTTCGGATTCCATTCGAACGTCAGCACCCCATCTTGATAATACGTATCAATAACGATAGATCTTCTTGAACGTTTACCTTTGGTAGTGTCATTATTCAAGAAATCGTCATCAACAGTGACAAATTTTAAGTCCTGTATAGCATCGCTATCAGCAACAGCTTGTCTCTTAAGATATTTAACAACACCTGAGTATTCAGAGAACTCTTTCAAGGTAATCGTTGATTCTAATTCTTCAGGTCTAAACTTAAGAATGGCTAGTGACAGTAGTTGTGCTTGTTTCAGCGAAATCGGACTTTCTAAATTGGCCAGTGAAAGTCGATTTGCTTTTGTGATAATGGCATTATTATCTAAGATAATCTTTCCATTATTTTCTGTTTCATTCATTGCTTTATACCTCTTTCAAATATCAGAATATTTTAAAAAATATTCCTAAAGTTGTATATATTTGATTTTAGCATGTTTGATGTATTATGTAAAGTTTTTTTAAAAATAAACTTCAATAGGGGATATTTAAACTTCAATAAGGGATATTTAAACTTCAATAAGGGATATTTAAACTTCAATAAGGGATATTTAAACTTCAATAAGGTCTTCGAAACGCCTATTTGATAGGGTTTTTGTTCCATACAACATAATAAACATATATAACATAATAAACATATATAACCTATTAAGAACTTATTAAACAATGACGAGGAGGAGAAGAGCTGGTAGTAGTAAAAAAGAAAAGTAATCTCCTTACTTCTTTTATGAAATTTACAAAAAATGCCCTAAAAGCTAATATATGCGTATTTAGAGCAATTTTATCTTTACACAAGATTAATTTTTGATATAATAAACGTATCAATAAAGAAATACACAGGCGTGATTGCCTGGATAAGGAGAATTATTATGGCAAGTAAACAAGACTTGGTTAACAAAGTTGCTGAAGCAACTGACCTTACAAAGAAAGACTCTGCAAGCGTTGTTGATGCAACGTTTAAAGCGATTGAAGAGTTCCTAGTGCAAGGTGAAAAGGTCCAACTTATTGGGTTCGGTAACTTTGAGGTAAGAGAGCGCGCAGCTCGTCAAGGTCGCAACCCTCAAACAGGGGAAACCATTCAAATTAAGGCTTCTAAGGTGCCAGCCTTCAAAGCAGGAAAAGCATTAAAAGACGCTGTAAACTAAGAGCTTGATTTCTTAATAATCAGCTGAAAAAGCAGTGCTATCTTAGCCTGCTTTTTTACTACAACTAATCCAGGAGGATAAAATGACTAAATCTAAACAAACACTAAACAAGACACAAAAAAATAAAATCAAGAACCTTTTCAAAGAAAAGTTCTCTTACAGCACGCGCAAAGGTAAAATCGCCCTGGTGACAGTCAGTGTCCTAGCAGGTATGGCCGTTGGGACAACAATAACACTGGCAGGAACTCGAGAAACATTCCAAAATATCGCCACTTACGACGGTGGAAATCTTACAGCTCAAGACTTGTATAAACAGATCAAAACGTCTACTAATGCCCAAACGATTGTATCTAATTCCCTTATCCTAGAAGTTTATGATCATCTCTATGGCGATAAAATTACAAAAGCCGATGTTGAGAAAGCTTACAAGTCAGATGCTTCTGGAGTATCATCTTTGGCTCAGCAGCTGAAAAATGCTGGTATTTCTGAACAAGAGTACAAAGACACTCTAAAAAAACAGCTAGCCTTTAATTATGGAGTTAAGAAGCAACTCGCAGTATCTGAAGGTGAATTGAAGACCGCATGGGCTAACTTCCATTCTGATGTCAAAATCCAGATGATGACCTTTACTTCAGAAGAAACAGCAAATAATGTCAAAGAACAGTTAGATAATGGTGCTGACTTTAGTACGTTAGCTAAATCTTACTCAGAAGATAGCTATAAAGGTGAGACAAGAACTTACAGTAATTCAGATAAATACTTGCCATCAAGTGTGATGAAGGAAGTTTATAAGCTTCATAATGGGGAGTATACCTTGCAAAGCTATAGCCCTGATGACAATACGACTTACTACTTTATCGTAAAAATGGTAGAAACATCCGATAAAGGAAATGATATGTCTAAATACAAGAGTGAGCTTACAGATAGTATTAAACAAAATAAACTGGACAGCGACACAGACGCAGTTGAAGCTATCATCAGGAAAGATTTCAAGAAAGCAAATGTCAAAGTAACAGATAAAGACTTCAAGTCTACCTTGTCAAAATACATGGAGAAATAACACGTGAAGAATAAAAAAGTAATTTATGGTGTAACAGCTGCATCAGCAGTTATCGCTCTTTCTATCGGTTATGTCGTATTAAACAATAAACCAGAGCGAACAGATCAAGTAACACTTTCTAGTGCCAAAAAGTCTCCTTCAAGTAGCACTAAAAGTAGCTCAACAACTGAAAAAAGTAGTAGCTCATCTGAGGAGAAATTTCTGATTGCGAATCATACGAAAGAGATTCTAGGAGATGTAGAAGAATTAAATGATTTCTCCCAAGGCAGCAATCAGCACTACGAAGATGTGAAAAAATCACTATCAGAGTTGCATGTAAGCCTTGATGATAATACAAAAGCTATGTTCGGTATGTTTGATAATTCTGGTGTGGTTATCTCAGGCATTGTCCTAGATAGCAAGATTGAACCAGATGGCAACAACTATAAAATCACTCTTACTGCTAGGACGGCTAAATCAGGAAACAGTAACGGAGATAGTGCGGCTTCAAAAGTTGCTGAAGAGCTCCGTAAAAAGTTGGCTGGTGATGAGTATGAAAAATTCAATCAGACTGTGGTTTATAGCCTGACTGTTAGTGAGGATGGAGGAAGTGCGGTGCTGAAACTTGAAAGTGGACAATGGTGGTAACGAATGAAGAGAATTACAACTTTTTTTAAAAATTTCTTTGCCTCTCAGGAGGGGAGTTTCTTTTGGGTAGTAGCTGAAATTATCAAAGGGATTTTCCGCTTTTTCAAATCAGTGGGTGCCTTTGGGATAGGGGTTCTATCTATCTTGAACAACGAAGATGATGACACCCCAAAAACTCCTTCCGAACAAAAAGAAGAGAAGAAACAAACAGAAGGGGGTGACTGGTAGTGGCAGATTTGACAGAAGACTTGGAAAACGAAGCTAGAACGGAATCTTTGAGTGCCATTCCAAAGTCGGATTTCATGACAGATGTGCGTTCGAACTTCTTTTCTACACCAGTTTACTTTTCATTCCTGGACTCTTTAACAGGTGGTAAGGCATTGTCTTTCTCTAGAATCGCCTTATCAGGCTTATCTTTGGTTTTAGCTTTTGCTGTGCCTTGGTATTTATCAACTCGTAGCGTTATCGAGAAAAAGAGCTATCTTCTTTTACCTAACATTCTGATTGTCATTGTGTTTGTTTATATAGCTTACCTCATTCTTAAGCCAATGAAGCAGAAAAGCACTCTAGAAGTGGGAGTCCAATATTTCTTATCTAACTTTTTCTACTATCCTTTCAGTAAAAACCGCTTTAGCGTGGATCGCATTGAGGGAAACTTGGTCTATTTCACTGATCGCACGATTGGTATGTGCTATGAAGTAGAGGGAGTTTTCAATCAAACGATGTTTGAAAAGGATGTTTTAGAAGCTAGACGTAAGTTAACTACTATCCGAAGTCGATTGATGGAAACAACTATAATTTCTATGCTTGAAATCTCTAAAACAGAGTTTCAACCACAACGTCGCTATTTAAACAAGGTACAAGAAAACGCCAAAACAAACTATCAAAGAACATTGGCCAAACGCACGCGCCTACACTACGATAGAGAGTTGGGGAGCGAACAAATTTTGAAAACAACCGTAATGTACCGCGTTCATAACAAAAAGGAACTTGAAGAAGTTAAGAAATCACTAGGCTTGCTATTGAATAATAACTTCAAACGAGTTGTTACTTTATCCGAAGAGGAGACACGTAAGTTCTTAGAGGGAGTTTAACGATGACAGTTGAATTAAGAGAGCTCAACCTTGTCGAAGGAAAAAATGTCTCTTGGAAAGACGGTTATTACTATACCGTCTTTTCTTTAGACGTTCCTGAAGGCCGAGGCTATGGCTTAGATACAGAAGATATTTTGCAAATTACAGCTTCCAACGTTTTGACGGGCTGTGATATTCGCTATTTTAAAGCACATAAAAATATTAACCACTCAAAAATGCTGAAGTTCATGAAGAATTTTAAGCTCAACAAAAGGGTGACGTCGGCCACAGCTAACGAGGGGGATGAAGATGATTTTCGTAATACCCTCCTTGCTGGTCGTGCGAGACATTACAACGCCTATGAGCAATTGAAATCTTCTGATGATAGTGTAGGAACTGCTTTTAAGTGGAGGGTTGTTATTAGAGCTACCAGCATTAAGCTGATTGAAGAACAGTTAGAGATTATTCGTGATAACTGGGATGGCCTTTCTGAAGCAAGTAGAGGCCGTGAGCGTTTGAAATATTTTGAACTAAACCCTGTAACAGGAGCTCAAGGCTCAGAATATAGCAAACTTTTTGATGACTTGGATGTAGATGATCCATCACTATCAACTTCTACACCAGATAACTATAGCGGTCTAGATTTTTACTTGGTTTCAACGTTGCAAGATGATAACGGTGTTAAGATTGGCTATGATACCTTCTCAACCGCACAAAATACTATCATGTATGACTTTGTGCGAAGCACACACCGTAGAGCAGCCATTGCTATTCCTAAGAACGCTTCTCATATCTTCTTTAAACGCAAAGACGAACCTTCAGAAATCAGCCCTATCAGTAGTGTTCTGGCTCAAGCTTGCGCCAATCAATTTGTTATGGAAAACCACAAGGTTGTTCATTTCGTCTTAAATGACTTTGATTATGCCCAAACTGAAAACGTGGACCTTTACAGCCACAAGGAAACAGATATTCAAAAGATTGATGTGTCAACAGAGTCTGTAAATGTCATTCAGGCTTATGGTAGTGTTGAAGACCAGAAGATGATTTACCAACGTATGCAAAGCAAGATCTCTTTGATTTTCGATATTCTACAGAACTTCACACTTGATAACAACGCCAAGGCCCAAATCGAGAAAGCCCTACGTGAGACTTACAATAAGACACGTAAGTGGAGTACAGAAGCCGATAAAAAACCCAACCTTGGTAAGTTGGTTAATCAAAATCCTGAGTTGTTCCCAACGCTATCTACGCTTGCAGCGACACTAGAAACTCAAACGGAAGTTCACTTGGAACGTAACTTGAGTGAGTTGGCCACAGCTACCGAAACGCTGGTAACAAACCTAGACCAGGTTATTGAAAATAACAAGACGCTTCTAGGACGTGCAACCAGTCTACGCTTGCCAACAGCAGAACAAACTTATTATGAATTTGCTAAAGTTGGTGACGATAAGACTAAAATGTTGCAGTTTGTAAATATCATCAACTACGTTTCGGATTCCCTAAAAGAAGGGGACCTAATCGTTATTCATGGAGCAAACAAGTTAGATGGCCGTCTTTTTGACTCATACCTTAAAGAAGAATTTGACGCGATCTCTAAGAAAAATGTGCGTGTTCTCTATTCGTTTGACAACACAACCGAGATGGATAACAGCAACATTTTCTCACTAGGAGGAGGGCGTGCTTACTCTGATTTTGACCTTGATTTTGATTGGGCCATCTTAGGACGTGTTCCTTTAATGCACATTGATCAAGTTGAGCATTTGTTTAACCAAAGTCTGACTTCTCGAATGAGTGCGCACTTGGCATCTCAGAATGTTCAGAGTCGTGTTTTGATTCGTAGACGTGAGACAGCAACGCTTCACTTCTGTGACTTGTTACCGTTTATCTAAAAGGAGAATCTAATTCATGGATAATAACACCGTAAAGACGAATACTTCAAAAGGGGTACGACTATTTGCAGCATTGACTTTGACCTGGTTTCTAAAGACACTATTCAAATTGCAATTGGTCGCCATCGCCTTATTTGAAGTTGGTACCATTCTAGCCCACTCCCTCCCAAAAACACAGGCCTATGCTTTTGCTTTTGGGATGCAGCTAACGCTATTGGTAGTGGTTATGTTATGGCCCTTTATTAAACGTCATTACAACAAAGCACGTCGCTTTGACTTAGGGCTGTGGGTGATGACCTTGGCCGTTGCATTATTCTTTTTGAAATTCGTATCGTCAGGGATTGCTGTAGGTCTTTCTACCGCTTCAGCGGTACAATGGGGTGCTGGTAGCCTCTTCTTGTATCTATGTGGCACCTATGTAGCTTCAGCACTATTTGATAACTACCTTTTTAGCAAAGTGTTAAACGGTACCTACCTAGGTGTAGAGCCTTCTGACTTAGAAGAGGGCACCTTGTACGAAACCTTGAAAGTTGATGAACTAAATGCTAAGTTGAGCGCTATTGAGAAGCAAGCAATTCAAGAAGACTACCGTGATTGCGTTACGTTGAATTTGCTTAAAACAACATCAGAGTCTGGCCCTTATCATAGCGCATCAATCGACAAACAAGAAAATACTAGACAATTTGTTTCTTACGGAGATAGTTACCAGCTTGAATTTTTAGTTCATCCATTTGGTTTTGAAAGCAAAACAGAACGAAACGTTTTCCCTTTTTATGTACCGTTGAAGACTATAAAGGGACTTTATGTAGAAAATGTAGATTAACACGTCAGTAAGGAGAGAAGCAATATGAGGCGAAAAAGCAACCTAGACAAACTGCTATTGGGAGTAGTTATCCTTCTAGTAGCGCAAGTGATTGAGTTGTCTATAAAATTACTCTTTCTTCCTAAAGCACCAGGAATTGAGATAGGCTATCTTGATTGGAGAAGGCCGTTTGTAATGCTGCTGGATAATTATTTCGAGTTCGGCTATTACATCGATACACCGTCAACCTCTGCTGGATTGGCCATGTATTTTTGCTTTCAAATTGTTAAGAAACTAGGCCTCGTTTTTCTCTTCTGGAGTTATTTTTTCAGTTATTACATTGATGAAACTCCCCTTAACGTTTCAAGATGCTGGAGATTAGGAAGATTGCTCCTGATACCAGCGATTTATTTCTTTTTTCAATTGGGAGAGCAATACGGTATCATAGATAATACGCTATCAATGGCGTTGTTCTATCACATTATGAAGTTCATCTTCAGTAAGAATCTTTTTATTGGCATCTTTGGATTTTTCGTTTTTCTTTATGTTTTACAAAACCCTAATTGGGAATCTACCGATCCTAGAAAAGCCAAGTCTTTGAGAGATTACCTCAATAGACGACACAACCAAGAAATGTATGAGCGTTCCAAAGCTCAAACAAGGGAAAATGTCACACTATTCACACTCATTATAGGTCTTTTAACCTTCAGAGGACTAAGAAGATTACGGGTGTACTTAAAGGAAATTCGAAGTTTTTAAAAAAATAGCCCTAAACATTAAAAAAAGAGTGTTTAGAGCTATTTTTTTATGTTATAATAATATTAGTTTTTTAAAAGGGAGATGACACCAGAAAGGGAAAATTTGTATGAAAAAAACATTTCTTGATAAAGAAGGGAGTAGAGCGGCAAGGCACATCGCTACGATTGCTAGCTTGCTAGTTCTGAGCACTGGTCTATATATCCAGGGCTATAGTCGAAATATCTATTTGAAAAACCATTCGGCTACGGCGCTAGGAACTTCAGCAACCTTTGAGCGGTCAAGTGCCAAGGCGACTATCAAAGACTATTATACTGATGAGTCAGAAAGCTTTATTGGTGTTACGATTTCTGTGGATGAGAACAGTAGTTCTCCATTGCCATATAAGGCGACAGATTACCTAGTCCTTTTGACAGACTACGAAGGGAATCAATCAAGCATACCAGCTATCTTTGGTCGTATGGGAACAGACGGAGATCTATTCCTTATCATCCCTAAACCAACCAAAGAGGTTTATCACATTGTTATTGCCAACCGTAATTACTTGGGTAATGATATCGAGGTTAAGAATGACAATAAGGTAATTGATACTGAAAAAGGTTCTATTGCCCGAGTTGTTTCGGAAGCGAATACCGTTGGAGCAGGAACAGGGGAGATTGAGGAAAGCAAAGCTGCTTCTAAGACTAAACGAGACAGCATCAAATTCCAACTTACCTTGAATCCAGCTCTTGATAGTAACGACTATAAAGTAACGAAATTGAAGACAAAGAGTCTTCTTAAAACTGACTCTGACGGAACGACAACCTTTGACTTTAAAACGTTCTGGACGATGACTTATAAGCAGAACATGATTGACATTGCTTCTAGAAAGGTTTCTAAAACAGCGACAACGATTGCTAAGTTAGAATCTCGCTTATCTGATTTCCAAAAACGTTATAACGAGAATCCAGATGATGAAATTGCAAAATCAAATATTGACGATCTGCAAAGTCAAATAAAAGATCAAGCTGATAGCCAAACCACACAGGCTGAAGCTTTATCGAAGTATCGTAAGTTGAAATATGATCCGTCTCTATTTGATGATTATTCAACTAAGATTTTCGTCTACAACAAATAAAGAAAGAGAGGTTTAGATGACTGATTTAAGCAAAATTGTGGGTGATATCGAATTACTACCACACTCACCTGGCTCGCCACCTAAAGAAGTGTCGGAAAAAGATGCTAATGACTATGTGTCGATCTCTAAGCTTCTTTGGGAAAACGAGGAATTTAGGGAATCGTTTGATAACTACAATGCAAGTATAGCTAATGCTATGTTGTTGCTGGAAGAGCCTAAAAACCCGTTCATCGGACGGGAAAAAGAACTTGATACCCTGAAGAAGGTTATGGAGTTTAAAAAGGATCCAATCGCCATTCTACTAGCTGAAGCTGGTATGGGCAAAACTACCCTGGTTCGTTATTTTGCCAAAATGGTGAACGAGGGTAAGATGAAGGGGACTTCGCGTAAATATGTTGTACTAGAAGTTCAAATCGGTTTGATGTCTGCAATGGGGCTAGATAAGTTCCAAGCAGGACTACAACAATTGCTTTCTGAGATTGAACATTTGCAACAGAAGGCGCGTGAAGTAATGAATGATAATAGTATTCACTTCATCCTGTTCATCGATGAAATACATACTGTCATTTCTATTTTTGGACCAGGTTCAAAAATCGGAGGAGACTTACTTAAAAGCTCGCTAACACCAGCAAAGGTCTGTGTGGTAGGCGCAACAACGCGTAAAGAGTATGACCGTTCTATTGCTCTAGATGATCCTTTGAAAGAGCGTTTCACTCCAATTGAGTTCCAGAAATTTACTCACACGGAGTTACAGAATATCTTGTTATCTTGGTGGGATGACCTCGGAGGAAATGAGATAGCGCCACTGCAAAGAGAGTTCATAGATAAAGTTCTAGAGTTTGGTCAGAGGTACAAAGAAGAATCTTCAGAGCCAAGGAGATCCATTAAGATTATCCAAGGGCTGGAGGCTTGGTGTCGGATTGACCAAACAAAACCTTCGTTGAAGGTGGTTGCAGATATCTTTAGAAGTTTGTATGGCGTTCACACCAATGTCCGCTTCAACACTGCGGATGTTCTTTACCACCTGGAACACGACATCATTGGTCAAGACATGGCCAAGTTCCAGATTATGGACTTCTTTAAACGATTTAACATTAGGGTTGGAAGGCAGCGTAGCCGACCATTAGGCGTGTTCTTTTTCGTAGGACCTACAGGGGTTGGTAAAACAGAAACAGCCAGAATCATTAATCGCGTCTTATATGACGGAGAAGCGAACATGAAGTTCATTAATACTCCTGACTATTCGATGATTGATGAAGGAGACTTGGTTCTCCGTAGGGATATTGGTGAGGAGGCGAGACACCATCCTCAAACAATTTTCCTAATTGATGAGGTTGAAAAAGGCGTTTATCGAGAGAGCAACAAGGTTAAAAATAACCTGCTCCCTACGTTCTTGAGTCTAACGGATAATGGTAAAGTTATCTACGACGCAAGGAATAAAGAGGGAGATCGTGAAACGTATTCTTCAACACTTCAAAACACCTGCTTCATCTTTACTTCAAATGCAGGACACGAAGTTTTTGAAGGTGATGAAAAACGTGGTGATGAGTACGATGAGACAAAAGACACACCACAATCACGCGCCAAACGAAAAGAACTTGAATCAAGCGTCAAAGAAAGGCTATTGAAAACCTACGGCTTCACGCCAGAATTTCTAGGACGGATGGATAAATTTGTTCTCTACAAGCGTTTATCACAATATCACGGTGTTAAAATCGCAGAACGGCTGTTAAACCAGTATTTATCAGATCTAGAACTAGAGAGAGGCATTGTTGTCGAACTCAATAAACCTAGCACCATTAAGAAAGATGAGATCATTGGAGCTCCAAGTGATTTTGAAGCTCAAGAAATAGCTGTTTTCCTAGCGACCGTCAGGGTAGATATGACAGACAGTCGCTCAGGAGGAGCCCGTAAGGTGAAAACGGCAGTTGAAGACGAGATTGAAGAATTGATTGCTAGAACAATCTACGAAGATGAAAGCAAGAAGCACTTCAAACTAACTGTTCCTAATCGGGGTATTCTATTGCAGAATGTATCTCATGAAGAAATGGAGGTTAAGTTAGAGTGTTTAGGTTAAGAAAGAAAACAACAATAGCAACATTAACGGCCGTTCTTGCTATCTTTGGAATACTGATGACAGGTCGAACGGCAGATGCGAACGCGTCCTTAGGTGATGAGCCTACGTATCAAAACCTCTATCAGAGTGCTCTGTATACAGAAAGCTCTGAGGGAGGGATTAAGGAAATCTCAATCAACTACGAGAGCTTGGCAAAATATCCTAAGATTGATTCTGATGCTGATGATCAAGTTTTTGATTATACAAATCTTGGTAAGGGTGGCGAGTACACGACGGAAGGGGCAACTCTAGTTAACACCATCAAAGTGTTATCTAAAAAAGGTTGGCTCGTCACTTACAAAACACACCCGTCATGGTGGGAAATCATCACTAAGGCGGTAGGGGAAGTGGTTACAGCCTACGCAACAGGAATATCTGTTATTCTCGGAACAATCGGTGAAGGGTTAACAGATATCGGTAATGTATTTTCAGATGCCTACGCTTGGGTTGTAGACAAGTCTACACCAGCCAATTTAATCGATTGGGTTGGGAAAACCGCTAGTGGTACTTATGGAGACAAGAACTGGATTACAGACCTATTTGGAGCTATCATCACGAATTTGGTTGGTGACTTGAATCAAATGCTCACCATTGTTCGTAACGTTGCTCTGGTTGTATGGGTTATAGCCGCAGGTGTAGCAGTTGGCTCAGCCTTCATCAGAGGTAACCTTAAAGGAACTCTATTGCCCTTTAGGAGATTGATTATTAAAATTTCAGTTCCCATTCTATTTGTATCGACTTACCCTTCATGGAACAATATGACAACCTTGCAAGGTAAGATAGACACTGATAAATTGAAAATCGATGGCAAACTTAATGATACCATTGTAGTTGACAACCTAAAATTAGCAGTTGCTTCTAACTACGATCTACAGGTAATTTATCCTAATGCTTATGGTTCATTAAGTAACACGGGTATCATGACTGATTTCTCGAAGTTCAAGGTGACAGATGATATCGTTCTTGCGGCTAATACGCAAGTAAATACCATTCTTGGAGCAGATCTAGCAAGTGAGTTGACAGATGAACAAGTTACAGGTACGTTAGCGGCTATCACTTCAGGAAAGACCATCGACGTATCAGAATATATTGCTGGCATCGAGATGGCTTCTACAGGACGTTATAGAAGCAACACAACAGCGCATGCTAATAACCTACCGTCAGAAACAGGAATGTCTTGGAGTGACAAGGCGGAAACCACCTTTGATGTCGCAGATATTGGTGATATGCAAAATGTTATGGGGAAAACCTTAACTGTTAAAGGCAAACCGATCTTCTTTGACAACATCAAACCAAAAGATGATAGCAAAGAAGCGAAAGAGAAAGATTATAGCTATCGCTCATTTATTGACTCAAAATCAATTGTTTACAGTAGTGAAAACTATCAAGCAACACCTTTGAGACGTGGAGATGCTTGGACTTACCTTTATGGAATTAAAGCCAGCAACTCCTACATGACAGCTAATTTAGCTAACTATACATCTGGCAAAGGCAACGCTATGAATGATAAATTAACTGGAAAGATTGGTAATGGAGAGGATGCAACGAGCACAGTAGACGCTAAAGATGGTGATCCTAGAGATAACCATAAGAAAAAAATGGACGAGGCTAAAGGTAAAGATTTAAAAGGCGAAGAAAAATCAAAATATTATGGCCAGGAGTCAAAATACTATCAATGGGCCAATAATTACACTATTGCGATGTTTAACAAATATGCTGGGACAAACACAACTAACACTAGAGCAAAATCTGGTGGATTCTCAAATCAGTCAACAGCAATGCTTCTACAAACAACATTTGGCTCTAACAAGCTAACCTACAGTGGTTACTACGCAAACTTCTCTGATGCGGATAAAGGACGTATTACAGCTGCGAACGGGGTTGCCTTCCAGCGTTACACCATCCCAAACAATGGGGCAGGTGACTATTTGCGTAAGATTAGTATTCTTTCCTACTACCAAATTGCTCAAGCAATTTTGTCATTAGGAGTTCTGTTCTCATTGCTTCGTATTGGATTTGGACGCTTGGTAGGACCACAATGGAAGAATTTTGCTTCTATCTTCGCTAATGGTTCAGTAGCAGCGTTCATCATGTATTTCATTATTGATTTGACACTTAAGTGGACATTCCTTTTAGGGAAAGTTTCTAGGGCAGTGACAGGTTTTATCATTACAAAAGCAATGACCTCTTTACCAGATGCTCTTAGCTTTGTTCCGTTTGTGGTGGGGTTCTTTGCAATCGTCATCGCAGTTGGTTTAAGCTGGCGGATGATTAAATACCCAGCCTTTGGTAGCAATGGTAAAGTATCAGTAATTGACCTTATTATCTTGATTGCACTGGCTTTCAGTGACTGGGTTAAAGCTCCTGTTCAACGTTTTGAAAATCTGCTTTATGGCGGTAATGCAGGAGGTAACTTCGATGTTAAAGCAGAAAACCTTAATGGTAACGTCAAGAATGGCGGAGGCATGCGTAACCTTCTTACAAGTGCGGCTGGAAGCTACATTGGTAACAAGTTTGGTAACGATCATGACGACCAAGAACAAAGTCCACGCAACAATCCACAATCAAATCTATTGGATCGAGCAGCTAAGACTAAGCGACTTGTCAAAGGTGCTAAATTAGCAACAACTATTGGGGCAGCAGCAATGACAGGTGGTGCTTCAGCAGCGGTTACTATGGGCGCTAAAGTCCTTGGTAAACGAGCACTTGGTTCAGCAAGTAAATTCGCAGCAAGTAAAGCAGGTGTCGCCCTTGGAATGAAGGGTAAAGATGCTGGATTCCTACAAAAATATGGTAGTGAACAATTTGTCAATGCTTTGACAAATGGTACTTCATACATGACACCAGATGGTAAACCTGGAGGTCTAGGCCGTCCTAAGACGAAAGAGCAAGCAGAACAACGTCAACAGTTTGTAGATAACTACAACACTATGAAGTCTGAAGAAGCTGAAGCTCTAGAAGCTTTTGGAGTGACTAATAGTCGTGGTGAACGTGTCCTTTCAGATGAAGGTAAAGAGTGGCTTAAGATTAATGACACTTACCAAAATGCGAAAGCAGGAGCGGATCCTGAAGCGTTTATTGCTGGTCAAACAAGCTCAGTGGATGCTATCTCAGAGCGAGCTAGTCAAATCCATAAGGGAGCGAAGAACATGGCTTACAGAACAGCCTGGAAGACAGTCTCAGCCGCAGATAAAGCTTCTAATGCCATTAAGATGCTTCCTGACACACGTGTCGGAAAAGCAGCAAGAAAGGGTATTGATACTTATACCAAAGCTAAGAATGTCGTTGATAAATTCAAGTAATTGTGTTATTCTGACACGGATATTTATTTAAAAGGAGAAAGAATAAAATATGGTACAACAAATTTTCGAGTTTATTATGAATAAACTTTTCGGTGGTGATGCAAGTGCTACGATGCAACTTATTGGTTCAGCAGTTCTTACGGTTGTTGGTTGGATTGGAGCATTTGTTAGTGCAATCCGTGGCGGATGGCTCGTTTGGGTAAAAGGTAAACGTGAAGGATGGAAATACCTAGTTATGGCTGTAATTGCCGTCTTGTTTGCTTTGAACTTTACAAACATGATGCTACATTATGCCCAAGGGCTCCAAAGCACTGTAAACTATTAAGGTGATGTTATGCGGTTTATCGAAATTGATTCAACTGACATGCCTGAAAAAAAGCAAGAACAATTACTTAACTTGCTCTCAGGCGTTGATTATCGGACCAAAGATGATATGATTTACTTGACCATTAAACAATGGCAAGAAAACAAATATACCATCTTGAATAAATGGAAAAAATTCAAGGACCTTAGGGTTTCAGAAATTGATATCACTGAAAAGCGTCAGGTTTTGATTGTTTCTCCTTCAAGCAAGTTATTTAGTCCAGAATTTGATGAGATGGAGAGAAATCTAGCTTAAAAACATAAAAAAAGAAGCCTAAGAGCTTCTTTTTTTATGTTATTGACTTAGTAGTTATTTTCTTCGAGCCACGCGATAAATTTGTTTTTGTTGTCTTCTTCAAGAGAATTGATAAGATCATATAACTCGTAACAATCATCAATGCAGGCATGAGCATCTTGTATCATGGTGATGGCCATTTGTTGCAAACTGATGATAAATTTAAGACCATTAATCTTTTCATCAGCAGTAGGTTCGCTGCCATCCTTGCTCTCTAGATTGTGATAGTCACGGGAAGGAGAGAGGGCAAACTCGAAGTAACCGTTTGTTTGAAATTCGCTGCCATCTGAATTATCGTCACGATAACGCTCTAGCATCATCATTTCATTAAGCGTGTGTGTTAAAGAGTCTAGGCTTTTCTGAACGGGCTCAGTATCAATATTGGGGCGGTATTTGTACCATAAAATTTCGCCTTCATCATCCTCTTTAAGAACAACACGAATCAATCCGTCGGAATTATCGGTGAATTTACCATGCACAATTTCAACCTTTTGATCAAGGAAAGTATCGAACAAGTTAAAGTAGTACATGCCTTCATCTTTGTTTTGTTTGTCCAGGTCTTGAGCATATTTGTTCGCTTCCGCCATAACAAGCATGACAGGATAGCCAGTTTCAGGATCAACTAACCCTTCAAGTTCATTCATGCGTTTGACGTATCGATCAAACTCTAGGAAAACCTGCTTTCTGTTTGAATCCGCGATAGTTGCTAACTCCTCAACTTCTGCAAGTTTGGCGGTATCGTCCTCGACATTATTTCTTTTCAATAGTTTGTTTAAAAAATTCATTGTAGACCTCTTATTATTTTTTTATTATTGTATCATAATAAAATAGATTATCCAAACTTATATATAAGCAAGTTTAGGGCGATTTTTTTCAAAATTGAATTTTTATAGTAAAATAGAGTTGTCAAATAAAAAATAGGGGTTATAAAAATGATACCAGATGAAAAGTATGATCTTGTTAGACAATTAATTCAACGTCAATTTGATTCAGATAGCGAAGTTTACTTAACATTAAGCGTTGATGGCGTTGTTACTGATTTAACAGTTATCACAGAAAAACCAGTTGATTGGAATAAAGATGACTACACAGAAGATGCTTACGATTGCTTAAATGCAATGGCATTTGATAATGAGTTGATTAAGAAAAAGCTAACCCCGAAATACAAAGAGGAGAAAAATCCATCTTTAAACAGCTTAATCAACACTGCTCGGTTAAGAGACTCCCTGGAGGAAGCTGAGCTTGAACCAGCCATCATTGATCGTATTATTCAAACAGCAGAAGAGCATCTGGTTATTCAATACACGTTAACTAGCCTAACCAAGGAAGTAAGACAAGAGATGGAACGTATTTTACATGTCTGCTTAAATCTTGATGAGCTAACGCTAAAAGATTTAAAACACAGCTACACGTTGTCCAGCATATTGTCCAAAACGAACTTCAGTAATATCTCAGTAGGCAAGTATGAGAGACGTACACCAAAAGATATTTCTAGGCTCTTTACAGAATTAAACCTATGGAATGTGGCCGAAAAAGTATTTGCTGGCCCAAATTACCAAAACTTGAGAAATAACTTCAGAAAAGCTGCTTTTTTACAAGATGAGAATGATATTTACGAAGCAGTTAAGGTCTACCCTGACTTGTTTACAAAATTAGCCCTGGAAGATAGCGGAAGGTTGATTACAGAAACTTTGTCAGAAAGCCTTGGACGTGCAAATTACACCACATTTGCAAATTACTACATAGTGGCCAGAAACTAACTGGTGAAGATGAAAGGAACTAACTAACAATGGTCTTGATGTTAAAAGAAACAGAACAGCTAAAGATTGCATTGAGGCATTATGCGAACGCCTTGGGGAAACCAGCAGGTGATATCAAGGCCGCAAGCGATGCGATTGGGCTTAAGTATGTTGATCAAAAAATCTCTAAATTGTTAGCACGTTTGGAACATGCGAAAGAGCAATATAAAAACCTTGATAAAATGGTTGATGAGCTAGGAGTTTTTCGTGTTAAATCTGAGGTGACTAATATTGAGTTAGAGTATAAATCAGAACTACAAGCTGTTATTAGTGACTTTTCGGATAAGTCTGCTAAATTAAAGCTCCTTAAACATAAATTTGATAACCTTATCCTCACCCTAATGTCTGCTATGAAAATCAGCTCTCTAGGTTTTGTAGAAGGCTCTATGTTGGCAAAAGCGAAAATAGTAGCAGAGCTAGGGGAATCGCAACCAACGTTTGCGCAAATTCAATCAGTTCTAAGAAGCACCAATTTAAGCAATACAGAGATGGTCAATGTCTCTCAGGAATATGTTAAGCAAGGTGCTATTAGAAAAGCTGAAGTAATCGAAGAGGTCGGATTTGATAGAGTATTCAGTGAGATTGTAGAAGATTTGAAAGAAGTCCTCTATGAGAACGCAAAAGAACAATGCCAAAATCTCTTTACAAGCAACGAGGATAGCCAGCGATTTTTAGGCCAAACGCTAAGAACGACAACGGTTAAATTCGTGGAAAGAAACCATTCAAAACTCTACAGCTACGCTAAAGAGTTAATAATTGAAATTGTATAAAAATTAAATTAAAAAAATAGCCCTAAACGTGAATTAATTCCATTTTAGGGCTTGTTTTTTTATTTTATATGTGGCATACTATACAAGTAAACAAAAGACCGCCAAGTCAATAAACTAGAGAAAAAGAAAGGAAAATCAGAATGAATAAATTTTGGTTGAAATGTGGGACAGCTCTTGCAGCTGTGACAGTCATTGCTGCAAGCGCAGCGGTAGCAAATGCGGATGAGGCGACATCAAATCAGTCTTACGCAAATGTTGTTATCGCTAATGACAACACTGCTCCAGCCCCTGCACCAAACACTACTGCCCCAAGCACAGAGACAACAACACCAGCTCCAACGACTGGTGACACCACTAAACCAAGTGATGCAGTTGCTCCAAGTCCAGAGACAACAACACCAGCTCCAACGACTGGTGATCACACGAAACCAAGCGATGTTGTTATCTCGACTCCAGAGACAACAACACCAGCTCCAACAACTGGTGATCACACAAAACCAAGTGATGTTGTTATTACAGATAAGGAGACAGGGAATAACCGCAAGCCTTCAGAAAGCCACACTAAACCAAGTGATGTTGTGATTTCTGATAAAGATGAGGTCAAACCTAATGATCACACAGCAGCTACTCCTGTGCTTAAGCCAGGTGCTTCTACAGATAAGATTGTAAAATCAGATGAGTCTGCTAAGCCATCAGAAAGCACAGAAGAAGCTCCAACAGTAGCTACTCAAATTGGTGAAGTATCGCCTGTCACAAATCAAGAAGTTCGTAATGTTAGCGCAGCGAACCCTGTCGTAACAAGTCAAGGACAAGTTATCACGGGAGTTCAAAATGGTGTGGCGACACTTGATAACGGTCAACAAGCTAAATTGGAAGATCTTGGTGCAACTAAGAACAGTGATAAAACATACACTGTTACAAATAGTGAAGGCAAAAAAGAAACACTTCCAGAGACAGGAGATAGCCAAGTTGGTGTATTTGCACTGGTAGGTGCTATTATGACAGCAATGGGCTTAGCCTTGTTTGGTAAGAAAAAAACAACTAACTAATGTTAACTAAAAAAGACACCCACTGGCCTGGGTGTCTAGCAATGAATGAAAATAACAGGGGACTTCCCTGCCTAAGGAGATTATATTAAAATGTGCAAACAAAGTCAAACTTTCTCAGTTCGTAAAAACAAAGCTATTAAAAGCTTGGGTGGCGTTGTATTGGCCGTTGCTGCCATTGTAGCTATCGGTGGAAGTGCATCAGCAGATGAAGTAACAGCTACAAATGCTACATCTTCTAATGCCCCAACAACCGCTGTAACAACTGAAACTGATACAACATCAAACGCAACTACAGCTCCAGCTACAACAAATGCTAATACTCCAGCAACACCTACTACAACTCAGGAAGCTCCAAAAGAAATCCCTGCTAAAGTTGAGTCAGTAACTCAGGCTGAAGCAGTTAAAACTGTAGATAATGCACAAGCGACTTTGAAAGCAGATGCTACTGAAGCTCAGAAAAAGGGTGTCACAGTTGAGGAAGCTAAGGATAAAACAGAAGTAACAATCACAGATGAAACTGCTACAGACGAAACTAACAAGATTTTAACGGATTTGACTGAGCAGGATAAAACAATCAAAACAGCAGAAAAAGCTGTTGAATCAGTTGATACCAAAGCTAAAGAATTGGCAACATCAACTAAAGCTGTTGATCAAGTAGAAGCAGATGCTAAAAAAGCAGGAGTGACTGTCAATGTTAAGACAGCAGACGGTACACCTAAGTATCAAACTAATGCTAAAACAGCAGAAGAACTTCAAAAACAACTCAACGACAATGCTAAGAAATATGGGACTGCCGTTGATTCAGCAGTAGCTAAGCAATCAGCAACAGCTGCAACTGCTAAAACAGAGTTGGACAACTACATTAAATCTTATACAGATTTCAAGAATGGCGTTGTGAGCTCAACAGGTCTTACTTGGTCTAACGGAGTTCAGCTTGAAGCTGGCCAAGGCGCAGAGTTCAAGTCTGGTGACGAACAAGTCATCGATTGGGCCGATGGAAAATTGAAAACTGCTGCTAAATATGCCACTCAAGGAACATATCTAAACCAGAATACAGATGCAAACTTTGACAGCATCTTCAAAATTAATGGAACTGGTACAGTGAAAGTCAAAAACACTACTAAAGGTGACGTTGATTTGACATTCTCTGATATCAAATCATCTGGAGCTACTTCAAATTATGTAGCTATCTACGGCGCACCAAACGGCGGTATTGCTTGGTCAGTCTTTGGCCTTGTTAATGGTGCTAATACTGGTGGTGGCGTTGGTGAAGGTGCATCTGGCGCTGGTAGTGCTGGAAATATCGTACTCACTAATATCTACAGCTATAAATTGGCTCTAGCAACATCAGAAGGCGTTAAAGTTGTTACATTTAATGACCTAGACAACGATCAAACGCTCTCAGATCTTTCAGGATTTGATGGAACAGCAGTAGAAACTGGTGCAAATGTAACCACAGGTTCAGGAACCTATGGTGCTGGCGCTGGTGACGTAACACAAGCTGCTGGAAGCAAGCTAGATTCTAACAGTATTCGTTGGGTGTACGGTGATAGCAAAGCACGTAAAGCATCATTCACGCACGCAACATCAGGAAACAACACATCTATCGTTGGTGGTATCTTTGGGGAAGATTCAAATATCCCTGTAGAGCCAACAAAACCAGTATTGACTCTTGAAAAAGTGACTGTAGGGAAACCAAAAGTAGCTGTGACTGTTCACTATTATGAAGTTAAAGAAACTCCAAAACCTGAAGCACCAGCTAAACCAGCTACACCAACTGAAACTCCCAAAACACCAGTCACTTACACACCGTCTGAAACACCAAAAGCACCAGTTACTTATCAAGCTCCAGCGTTGCCACAAACAGGTGAAGTTGAGACAGGACTTGCGGTAACTGCTGGTATTGCTACTCTATTCTCAGCTGTAGCATTGGCAGGTGTTAAACGTAAAGCGTAAAGAATAACTAAACAACCATTTTCCCATTTTCCCCTAGTTTAAAAATATGATAAGACAGCCCAGCTTCAAAGTTGGGTTTTTTATTGAAAAGAAAAAAACACTTGACGATAAATAATTAAAGGGTTATAATATAGAGGAAGTTGAGAGCAGGCAAACTCTTAAATCAGCACTAAACAAGGAGGGGCCTATGAAAACCCAAAAAGTTGTAAGATTTACAAGGAATTTTGACCGCAGACACAGAACAGATGTCTATTTGTATGCGAATACTTATGAAGATATAACGAGTCTGATAGAGAATGAGATTAACGATAATGTCTATGGAATCTCTGACTATCCTATTTCGAACACAGTTGAGAGTGAGCTTTATGAAAGCTTGAATATGGCTTTCTGGGAAGAGCAATATGAAGATGATTATGAGCGATTTGAGAACATGTTAGAGAAATTTCATGACAACCAAAACAAATTAGCTACAGAAGAACAGTGGCGTGAAGCTGTTTTAGATAACGGTGAACGAGATTCACGCTCTTGCTACTACTGGTGGGTTAGTTATGAAGCCATGACGCTAGAAGAGTTTTCACGTCGCCTCAGTAAAAAGCGTAGTGACAAACTCATGGCTCTCTACGGGTGTTATAGTATCAATCAGGTTTACAACATTTATCTTGATTACGTTGAGGCTTACTACGATAACTACCTGGTAGAGAATCCAGATCGTGAGTATGTTCAAAACGAGATCATTAAGGACTTTTGGAACGGCATCCTTAGCAAGACAGATATTGAGTTTAGTAATGGTATTTCAATTATATTCTCGGAAGGACTACCTGAAGCCGATAATTGCTTTGAAGAAGATTGAGGCGTATGTTATCTATGATGACGCAGTAATTTAGTTTATTAGTGTTTTTAAAATATAGTTTTAGAAGAAGATAGAGAGGTTTATTTTATGGATAGTAAATTAGTCGTTGAAAAAATTGATATGTTAGCATCGGATGTATTTCCACTTTTTATTACTTTGTTAGTAGGAGCGTATTGTATTTTGGCAATTCTTTATTATAGGTTCTTAATAACTGAAGCTTTTAAAGTCATTAACATAGCTGTATGGCATCCTATTTACTTTGGAAAACAACAATCAGGTTTTAACAAGTTTTTATGGTTTGTGATGACTCCGATACATTATGTCATATTTGCTTTTTTCTTGGTATTGTTATTCCGATATTTGTTTGGGTAAAGTTTGATGCAATAGCTGATGGGTAGGTTAAAGGAAATCAATTTCCTAGAGGAGTAGCTGTGAACAACAAAGTTGAGAGATGGTACTTAAGTGAAGTTATATAAATACTTTAGGTTCTTCTTATTGGTAGGCAATGTAAGGACTACTTGAAGCCGATAATTGCTTTGAAGAAGATTGAAGGTTGATGATCTAGCCAAAGGGACAACAAGAGGACTTATGTGTCATCATATAGGCGAAAGTAATATAACTTAATACGTACAATGAGATAGAGGTAATAAATGGAAACGATAGGGAAATTAGGCCATGTTTTAGGAGAAACATGGTATGGCGCAGCAATATGCGTAGTAGCGACCTTAGTAGTTGTCTACTTAAATATCCGTAAAATTGGGGGCTTGGAACTGACATTTGAAGAACGCCAGGAAAAAGTAAAGGCTTTCGAAAACACTCTCAGAGTAATCATTCTTACTCTAGGGACTTTAGGTTTCGTAGGCTTGCTAAAACCGATTTCTGGTCTTGCTATCGTTATGACTCTATCAATAAGCGAAGCACTTATTGGCTTAGCTACCCTAAAGATGCAAGAGGTTAAGAACCTCTACGATCAAGAAGAGGTTGAGGAGCAGCACCAGGACAAGAGAGATTTATAAATGGCTAATAATAGTTTTGAAGTCTTTATTTTAGAAAATAAATGAACAAGCAGAAAAGAGGTAGAAACTAATGAAAAAGGTTGTTAAATTTAGTATAAGAGGGGTACTTGTAACCATATCATTATTTGTTTTTGTCGCTGTATTTGTTTCAGCGATGAAAGGAATTACAGCTCACGATTATCACATGAATTTTACTCAAATGTTGAGTGATAATACTCTAAGAGATCACGCTTTGATTGAAAAAAGCACACCATCTCAATTCATCACTAATATTTTATTAGGTGTAATACCATTATTCCTAATTTTTGCAGGAATGGCTTCAAGTCATATTCTATTTAAAAAATATAATTTGTCATTAGATCGACTAGGGTTGTTTGTTACCTATACAGCAATTATGGTAAGTACAATATTGATGTGCCTGTTTGGCTATATGGCTTTAAGCGAGAATATGTTAGCAAAATTATTGGGTAGCACCCTAATAGGTGGAAATTTTTATATGCTTTTTAGATCATTTTTAGGGCTTGGATATTCTTCTGCCAAAGGAAATCTAACCCCTGAACACTCTAGAGCAAGGAAAGACAGGTTGGAAGTTCATCAAAAATAACCGACTAGCACCGTCAGAAGATGGTGTTTTTTTCTGTCTTCAGGATCTGCTGAAGAAAAATAAAGCAAAAAACCACTTGACGATAGCTAAACAAAGAGTTATAATAAAAAAGAAGTTAAGAGACGGCAAACTCTTAACCAACACTAAACGAGGTAAGAACAATGAAAAACATTATTATTCGAGTAAACCATATTCATGAAACATATGAAATCATTTCAGCAGAGACAGCACTTGATGAAATTATCTTTAATGACGGTGCTAGTGACCCAGTTACTTGCAGTTCTGTCTTTGGTGGATTTCTAAAATTTGAATCAAGCGTTGGTGATATTACTTACGAGGTATACCGTGGCAACTATGTTTGCCAAACCGAAGAAGTTGAGAAACGTATTAACACACTTGATGTATGTGGGTACGTTGACTTAGGAAAAATTTAACTCTTGAGACAGTTGAAAAAGTTCAAGGGTGGATAGACACAAAGGAGAAAGAAAATGGAACAAAGCACCATTAAAAAATATGAGTTGGTAAACGAGGACACAATCGTTCTTGGTGATGTCACGCTGTTTAGAGTTAAGGCGTTGATTAGTTTTGGCGCTGTAAAAAAAGGAGACCTAGGGGGGTATGTAGAAAATGAGGATAATCTAAGTCACTCTGGTTACGCTTGGGTCTCTGACGGCGCTGTGGTCTATGACAATGCTAAGGTCACAGGCGACGCTTGGGTTTCTGACAACGCTAAGGTCACAGGCAACGCTAGGGTCTATGACAATACTTGGGTCTATGGCAACGCAAAGGTCTCTGATAATGCTGAGGTTACAGGCAACGCTAAGGTCTATGACAATGCTGAGGTTACAGGCAACGCTAAGGTCTATGGCAATGCTAGGGTCTTTGGCGACGCTTGTGTCGCAGGCGACGCTTGGGTCATTGATAACGCTAGGATATATGGCAAAGCTAAGGTTACAGGCAATGCTAGGGTCTTTGGCACTGCTAGGGTCTCTGGCGACGCTACGGTTGCTGGCGACGCTATAGTCTATGGACGATAATCCAAGTAAGGCGCTTGTTAAAAAAACAAT
>NZ_JACLQK010000014.1:0-56303 GCF_016648645.1 Streptococcus sp. 22.1
GTATAGGTAATAAACTATATTTTTTATATAATAAGCTATGCAATTGGCTTTTCATTCTTCTTCCCCCATTTTATTTTTTCTAAATAAAATAAACAAATCGTAGTAAGGAAAGTTTCAAATAATAGAAGAATCGCTCCATATAATTGAGTTGTCTGACCGGCTTCGACCCTACCAAAAGCAAAAGACTTAGCTCCAATTAAAGGTAATAAATTATCTAAAATAGGAGAAATTGCCTTAAGTATGCCTGATAAAGAAAAAACTAACAATAAAACTATCACAATCAAAGAAGGAATTGATCTTTTTGTTATTTTTACAAGTAATAGAGAGAGTAAATTAAGTGTAATTGTAAAAGCTCCTAGTCTAGTGATAACATCAAGCATTAAACCTATAGACAGAATACTTTGTAACTTACTAACTAACATGAATTTTAGAAGTAATGCATTTAATAAAAACAACGTAAAGGTCGTCATTATTGAAATAACAATTATACTAAATATCTGTGAAAACAACCTTATTTTCCAGTTAGCACAAATTAGTGATGAAAACTCATCCTCACCAAATTGATAATCAGTTGCTAGAATTAATGCTGACAATATAGGCAAAAATAACACGGTTGCTTGATAAGGAGATGATAAAATAGCATCTCTCACCGTTCTATAAGGAGTCTCAATTACATTTTGATCAATATTTACTGAGTTGGCAGCACCAGTGTGTAGTGCATTAATGACTTGAATATTTTGATAGGTAAAAAACAAACTAACTACAACTAAGATAAAAAATCCCATTTTAAATAAAGTTAGATGGCTATATTTATATAAATACCCCTTTATAACTTGACTTAACATTTTATACTACTCCTCTCATGTACAGAGCTAAAATAGGCGTTTTCAAAACTATCATATTGCTTCAATACTTGCTCACGTTTGTCATTTAGAACAACATGACCATTTGAAATACCTACAACTCTATCTACGGTTAATTCAAGTTCGCTCATATAATGGCTAGTTAATAGTACTGTTTTTCCTTGTTTCACAAAGTCTTTGAGAAACTCTCTTAACCAACGGATTCCCTCTGGGTCCAACCCATTAATAGGTTCGTCTAAAATCAAAATATCTGGGTCTGCAAGTATTGCTGTTGCCAAGCCTAATCTTTGCTTCATTCCTAAAGAATAATCTTTGATTTTCTTCTTACCAACATCTTTTAATCCAACAATTTCTAAACATTCAGTACAACGTTGCTTACTTAGTCCACAAGAAAGTGCAATCCATCTTAATTGCTCATAACCAGTTCTACTTGGATAAGGTTGATAACTATCTAAAAAAGTTCCTACTATTGAGATTGGCTCAGCTCCTAACTCACTATATGTTGTTCCTAAAATAGTTGCCTTTCCACTATCAGCTGACTCCAACCCTAATAGTATTTTTATTAGGGTTGATTTCCCAGAACCATTAGGTCCGATCAAACCAGTAATTTCACCTTTATTAGCTTGAAAAGTTATATTTGATAATACAACTTTGTCATCGTATGTTTTATTTAAATTAGTAATATTAATCATTTTGTTTTCCTTTGACGAATAGAACCTTTTGAAATTTCATAAATTAATGCTTTCACCAATAGGCTTATTATCAAACTCCACCCATGCATATGCATTATAAGGGGAAGTTTTAAAATCTGAAACCCAATCTGGAGAATATCTTGTTATAGTGAAGGTACCTTTCACTATAATTGTAGTTTATCAATATCTTTTCGGAAAAAAATCAGAGTTAATAGTTTTACATATTTTTAATAAAAAAATGTTCTGAGATAGTCTTTAAACATCTTATTTTAGATAAGAAACAATCCACAAAAAAATCCCAAGTGCACAATGCAACTTGAGATTTTCTTTCTGTCTGGGCATGCCTGAGTCATTCAGGTCTTTATATTATTTGTCTTTTTGATCTTTGTGATCTTTCTTATTTTTCTTCTTACGTCCGTTGCGGCCAAGTCCTAGACCTGTTACCGATACGGTGAAGCCTGCGATATTGATGGTTTCTTCAATCTTACCTTTGCTTGCTTCTTCCTCATTTGAGAGATTAATTGGCATCTTGTGTTTAGAGCCTTTACCCTCAGCTTGACTTGAAACAGGTGCTTCAAAGTCATCGCCTGGTCCATAAGTGACTGGTCCCTCATGAGATTCCACTTGCTCTTCGACTTGGTCGAGAACTTCTAGATCTTGAACCTCTTCAACAACGATATCGTCTGCCTTGTTTTCTTTAGGTTTACCATTGATATCGCCTGTAAGCGGGATATAAACAACGGTTTCTTCAAGGTTACGTTGACCTACTGTCTTACCTTCAACCTTGTCCTTATCAGCGCTATAGCCTTCTACTTCTGGTGTGATAACTGTTTCAAACTGACCTTTATTTGAAGTCCAGTAGCTTGAACCAAGCTCTTCACCTGTAACCTTATCAATGGTCAAACTACGTGTCCATTGAGCGGTTTGGATGTTATTAGCAGGAAGTTCTGCTTGTCCATCGCTAGATGTGTAGAGAACTGTGAAGGTTACATCTTTAATATAGCTTTCACGTTCTGGCCATTTAGCTCCATCAGGATTTGCTGGGTTGATTGGTGTACCGGCTTCTTGGATGTTATCTGGACCTACTTGAACGGTACCATGACGAAGGGTAACCATGAAGTTTTGGTCAACATGTGAATCACCATCAAAGATAACACCGTTTGTGAAGCCATCTGCAAGGAGGGTATAACCACGGTCACTATAGTACTTGATACGCTCGATTGTTGAGTAATCGATAACTTCGCCTGATTTACCAAGCAAGTCAACCACTTCAAGTTTCTTACGAGTTGTGCCATCAACATAAGTAACTGTAGCTTTCTGAGCATCCTTAAGGTAAGTTACTACTTCCATGATTTCAGGTGTTTCTACAGAAACATCTGTCATTTCAGCTACTTCCATACGGTCTGGTGTAAATCCAACAACCTCTGGAGAAGGAACAGCTGAGAAGCCAGCTTGAGTACTTGACCATGCTTCATAATTGATAGCACCTGTAACAAGGTTAACGTTAGTCAAACGTTTGAAATCAAGAACTTCAACGTAGTCGTCGCTAGCCAAGCCGCCTTCTTCGAAGACATACTGGATTGTACGTGTCACATCGGCACGGTTTTCAAGCATCTCTACGCTATTTGGCCAAACTGGACTATTAACATCGTTTGGATCTACGACTTCACCTGCAACTGGTGCTGGCATATCTGGGTCAATAAGAACCAAACGTTCACGAAGAACAACTTCGAAGACTTGATCAAAGTCAGAATCACCATTGTAAGTGTGGTCAAAGGCTGCCGCATAACCATCGTTGACAAGTTCATAACCTTGTTTGAGCAAGTTTGCAATTTGTTCATCAGTAGAGTAGTCAATCTTCTCACCTGAGCTTCCGACGACGACATCACGAGTCAATTCGGACTTATCAAGCTCATTCATGTAAAGGATAATAGCTTTTTGCTCATCCTTAGCATAAACCACGTTGGTATCTTGACCTGGGTGTTCTGGAGTAATAAAGGCCTTTTCAGAAATGTAACCAAGAACATCTGGAACGACTGTTTCCATAGCCATGGTTGGATCTTCAGGATCGTTGTTGTAGCTTGGAGTAGGTGCATTTTCAATAGGTGTACCATACTCATCTACTGGAATAATCTTACCAAGCTCTGTATAAGTTACTGTATCTTCCACTTCTGGAAGGTCTGGGCGAACTTCAAGACCACCAGCTTGACGTTTATCCGCATAGAAGCCATCTACAACTGGAACTTCTACGACATCATAAGTGAAGCTGTCTTGATCCCAAGTGCTTGTTTGTTCCACTTGGTTAAATTTACCGTGGAAGCTGAAGCTATCTTGAATGTTGATAACTGGATCTTTGTAGCCTGCACCTTGGAAGGTAACCGTTTGTTTCGTATCTTGCGTGATATCATCCAAGATTGGCTCGTAAACCAAGGTTTGGTCCATGCTGAGGTCAATTGGCAATACCAATTCACTTTCAGCTTGGTAGCCAGCAACTTGTGGTGCTGGTGTCTCAATAACTTGCGTAGCATCTTGAGGATCATTAGCATAATGAACTGGCTCTGCATCCGCGATTGGATTACCAAAGGTATCAACAGGGATAATCTTACCAAGCTCTTTATAGGCAACACTATCTGTTGCTTCTGGTTTATCAGGTGTAACAACCTGCATACCAGCAACTGCCTTGTCCGCAAAGTAACCTTCGATAACTGGAACATTGACCTTAGCGAAAGTATAGCTGTCTTGATCCCAAGTGTAAGTATCTTCTGCTTGGTTGTACTTACCAGTGAAGCTGAAGTCAGACTGAATATTAACAGACGGTGTTGCTTCGCCAGCACCTTTGAAGAAGACAGTTTGCAAGGTTGGTTGCGTTACATCTTCAAGGATTGGAGCGTACTCAACAAGAATATCGTCTGTCAAGCTCTCAGGCATGACACTTTGTTGCATTGGACGGTAACCCGGAATGTGAGGAACAAGAGTCTCACTAACCTTGGTTGGGTTATTAGCATCGTTGTTGAAGGTTGGCGTAGGCACGTTTGGAATCAAGCGTCCATTCGCATCAATAGGAATGATCTTACCAAGTGGAACATAGGTAACGGTTTCTTCTATATTATCCTCAGTAACATCTCTACCCTTAACTTCTACTCTATCCGCAAAATAGCCTAAAACAACTGGTGCATAAATATCATAATACTTGGTTTTGTTTGGAGACCACTCTGTCTCATCAACAAGCTCACCTGTAACCTTGTCGAAGGTAAGAGTACGCACCCAATAAGCCTTTTGCACATCAGCATCTGGCAAATCAGCATTGCCATCTGTACTTCTGTAAAAGACTGTGAAGCTTACTTCTTTTTCGTAAGCATACTTAGATGGCCATTTAGGTCCATCTGGATTATTAGGATTGATTGGAGTATCTGGGACTTGCTCATTTTCAGGTCCCACCTTGGCAACATCGTGTTGCAAGAGGACGAACCACTCTTGATCATCAATATCTTTATCATCAAAAATGGCATCTTTAGGGAATTCGTCCTGAATCAAGTCATATCCCATGTTCTTGAAAGTCTTGATACGTGTTGCTGTCCCGTATTCAATCGCTTCACCCAATTCACCGGTCAACTGGTCACTAACCAAGTAAGCACCGGTAGTTTCATCAATATAAGTGATGCTGGCTTTCTTGAAAATTTTACGATACACAACCGGAGTGTCCGCTCCTGGTTTGTTCGGTACTACACTTTTAATATCTGTCATATAATCTTGAACAGCTGGTGTTGCTGTCTCACCCGCCTTTCGTGGATCTTTTTTGTTATTGTTATACTGCTTAGTCAAAGCACCTGGAATATATTCCCCATCTTCTGTCACAGGGATAATGCGTCCCAATTTCCTATAGGTCACATGTTCCGTTACCGTTGGCACATAGGGCGTGACAACGTTAAAACCCGCTTCCTTTTGGTCAGCGAAATAGCCCTGGACAACTGGTACCGATATCTTAGGATAGGTATAACTGTCCTTGTCCCATTCGATTAAACCAGTCTTCCTATCCCTAGTCCCTGTGAAGACATGGTTTTCCATGACTTCAGGATCTGGAGTTTGCGAATCCGCTCCTTGAAAAATAATCTCTTGCTTAGATGGAATCCTCACGGTTTCCGATTGAGCATGATTATCAAAGAGAACTTCGTCAGCTCTGGCAAAATCTAATGGAGAGGGGGCACCGTGGTCAGAGCGACTTTTTGGGTTAGTCAATAATTTAGAAAGATCTATAGTATCAACTAAATCAGAGTGCGCTGATTTATGTGCAATATGCTCTTCGGCAGTTCTTGCTGCTGCTTCAGTCGCATCTTCCCTATAGGCTCTCAAAAATACTCCCCCTTTCTTCTTTTTATGAGAAATAAAATCCTATACTTGCTAAGTTCTCATGGAAATCTTTTCTATTAAGATTTCATTTTCCCTCGGAGAAGCTAACAAGTTCTTATCAAAGATTAAAATTTTTGATATCTCTTATATATACTATAATACGAGAATCGAATTTTTACAAGTAAGGTGTAAGAACTTTAATCATTTTAACCCCTAAGTGAAAAAATAGTGCTTTAATGTGCAATATCTATCAAGTAGTTTATGAAAGTGACATCAAAATGAGATTACCCCGATAACTTAAATGATGAGTCTTTAATGGAGCTTTCTCTCCCTAAAGACACTCTCATAAGAAATAGACTATAAACTATCACAACTACTTCTCATCTTTGAAAGACTAGAACCTTACCTCAGTTGTAAGGGAACAACCTAAGAGAATGGCACAGAGAAGGTCTGTGCCTAGTCCTCGACTATGGAATGCCAATGAATAACTAGCATTACTTTTAGTATAGATTGACTTTTACGCTTCGTCAATAGATTGGAACCATTTAATGAAATTCCCCAGTTTCTCAAGTTTCTCGTATTAAGTTATAAATAACTAATAGCTTTTTTAGCATGATTACTTTTTCATGGAACTACAGATGTAATGATTACTATCAGACTATCATGACTAACTCAAGATGGTTTTAAAATCACTTGTTCAGCCATCATTAAATCCTTAACGAAATCCGAACATGCCATAAAAACCGAGACTACTGTCTCGGTTCATACAGTTTGGAAACGATTAGATTTGTCCTCGGCCTTGAGCGTCAAAGTAAACCCACCATCCTGGACTCACTTCAACCCAACGGTTAACAGCCATCTCACCTGAATTTGGATCATAGTAACGAACAACGCCGTTCACACGAACCAAATGACCTTTGATTTGCTTACCATTGTTATCAAAGAGGAGGTTTTGACCATTGATAGTAACCATGCCTTTGACAGCATTACCATTACCATCGAAGTAATACCAGCTACCATCGATTTCATGGAATTGATTACGGTAAAGCTCACCTGAATTTACATCATAGTAACGAAGGTTGCCATCAACATTAGCCAAAGCACCTTTCACTTGACGACCATTTTGATCAAAGTAGAGGTTTTGACCATTGATATTTTGTGAACCTTTTACGGCTGCACCATCATTATTGAAGTAAGCCCAAACACCTGGTTCGATTTCTGCGAATCGGTTGCGAGCCAATTCACCTGAGTTAGCATCATAGTAACGGATAGTACCATTCTCATTAACAGTACGCCCTTTAACTTGGACACCATTGTTATCGAAGAAGAGTTCTTGACCATTGATGTTTTGGTGACCTGTCACACGTTTACCATTACCATCGTAGTATGCCCAAACGTTATTACCAATTTGTACGAATTGGTTGCGGCCTGATGTATTGTTATTGTTGTTATCTGGTTTTGGATCTTGTTTACCGTTTGCATTCAAGACACCGTTTTGGTCGTAGTAGAATACTTGACCTCTACGGTTTTGACGGTAACCATCACGCAATTGCACCCCATTAGCGAGGAAGAAGTATTGTTTACCATCGATAGTCTTTTCACCGATTGCCATGCGACCTGAGTTATCAAAGTAGTAAACATTTCCGTCGTTATCTTTGATAAAGGCATTCTTAGCACGTTTGCCATCGTTATAACGATAGTAAACACTGCCCCAGCTCTTCTCAAACTTACCACTACCATCACCGTTTTGGTTGTCGTTGTTAGTAGATTGGTTGCTTCCGACTACTTTTGGAAGGCTAACTTTACCACCATTTGTACCGTAGTAACCACTTAGACCATTCTTAAGCACGTACTCTGAACCACGGTCAAGAATGTTAGTACCATTCATGTACTTCGCAGACCACTGTGTGATCTTCTCGTCAGTAGTCATACGTTTACCAGTAGAGATTTGAACACGATCAAAGATTTGTGGGTAAAGACGTTTCAATTCATCAAGGAAGGCACCACCATATTTACCTTGGTAGTCGTTACCAAAAGTACGTGTCTTAGCAGCGTAGAGGCTATGATTGATGATTGCTCCATCTTTAGTTTCACCATAGTTATTAACACGAGTTGCTGTAACCACTTCATCACCTGGAAGGTTATAGATTTGGTCTGGAACCCAGTCAGCAATCGCTGAGATACCTACAGCGTGGAGTGATTTAAGAGCTGCTTTCAAGTCAGCCAATGAACCGTACTTATTGTCCTTACTCATAGCAATATCATAACGGTCTGTAAAAGCATAACCATTTTGGATGACTGAGTCAAGGAAGCTACCATCATCACTTGAAACGTACTGTGGTGCAAATTCAAATGATGTGATACCCCATGATTTGAAGAGGTTTGCATTTTCAGCAATCTTCTTATTAGTGTATTGTGATGAATCTTGGACGAAGTCTTGGAAGTTAGAGAAACCTTCGTAGATAACTTGTGAATCAAGGGCAGCATTTGATTCATAAACCAAACCACTGCTGTTCTTTTCTTTACTTGGTGCTACACGCACGTCTTGACTTTCAGAAGCACCTACTGGTACCCAAACTGCAAGGTAACCATCAACTTGAGGGTTACGGATACCACGGATTTCGTTTGCATTAAATGTCAAATTACCGTTACCATCAGTGTATTTGACAATGCCGTTAGCATCGCTATCATTCAAGTAAGTAGCCACACCATCGTTTGTTGTCAAAAGCAATGGACGATAAGCTTGGTTACGGTGAGCCGCACCCATGTTAATTGTCAAGTTGCTTGTCAAACGAAGGGCAGGTTGGTTTGAAACGATAACTGCCATACCTTGGTTACGTGTTTCTGCTGTACCAGTATCAGAAGCACTATTAGCCCCTGTACCATAACGTACAGATGTCAAGACACCTGCAGCATCCCAACCATTAGTATTACCATAACCGATGTAGTTAACCTTCATATCTTGACCACCGGCTGCATAGCGGATACGGCCTTTCAAGAGGGTTTCAATAGCATCATAATATGGTGATTTTTGGGCCATATATTGACCATCATCTGTGTACATGTCACCATAGTAAACACGTGGCACAGTGTCCTTATGCGTAAGCATCAAGGCGTATGCTGATGGAATATTATATTGTGTGTATTGCTTGTTAGCACTACGCATGTCTCTGTTGTAGATTTCAAAGGCTTTCTTCATTTCATCAAGCGTGAAGGTATTCCCTGTTGATTGAGGGTTGATTTCATTTTTGATGATTTGACCAATGATTGATTGTACCTCTGAATCGTGAGCACGAACAAAGGCGTAGTTAGCCATGCGTTTAGAGTTTTTACCACTTTCAGAACGGTCATTGATACTATTTGAAATAAGTGGTTCAACTCCTGAGCGGTTACCAATTGGACGCAAGAGTGAATATACCAATGCTAAGTGCATAGGGTCATCCATTGGCAATTGGGCACCTTTAGTGTCTTCATTGTAGTATGGGTCATTGTGAGACCACGCTTCCAAGATAGACATGTGTTTAATGGCTTGATCTTGGCTTTGGTCAGAACCATACTTAGCTTTGAAGTAATCTGAAGCAATTTGAAGAAGGTCAGCATTGACATTATCCACGGCATCGACACGAACACCATCGAAGTTTTCATCTTCAGAACCACCAGTAATAGTACCGATGTTCATGATGTAGTGGAGCCAGTTCAACTGCTCAGCTTGAACCGCTGGGTTTGAGTTGTCGATATCATTAGCCAACAAGAACTCGAAACCACCGTTACTTGTATCCTTAGTATACTTAGGATTGTGTTTACCTGTTTGGCTAGTTGGTGTGCGGTTCAAGAGACGATAATCAGAATTAGCATGGCTTGTACGACTATCGTTGTTATAGAGAAGGGCACCACCTTGCAAGTGATCGCTGTTATCAAGATTTTCAGAAGTTGAATTCCAACCTGGTTGGGTCTTCACGAAATTTTTGATAGTTGTACGCAACCAGTCAGTGTTACCTTCACGCGCAATACGTTCTTCAATACGTTTTTGAACTTCAAGCGCTGCTTGGTCCATTTGAGTTTGTGAGCTGAATGACGTATAGGTCTGATTGGTACCGAGACCTTGCTCCTTCATGTAGTTGAGGTAGCTCGCTTGGATAGCCTTGCTTGGCCACCAAACCGTAAGCAATGGACGTTTGTCATTTTCAGTTGAGGCAGTCCACTCTTTACCATCTTTCAAGATTTCTTTTGGACGGTACCATGTGTTGGCAGTAAAGTAACCATCAACAAGTTCGATATCTTTATCAGTTGTACCATAAAAGGCATTCTTATCGCCATTTACAGTAACGTTTGTGTTTGTGCTATCAGCTGATGAACCTGTTCCACCGTTCTTATCGAAGCGGTATTCTTTTTGGTTAGACAATTCACCAGTTTCAGCATTAAAGTATTGGCTTCCGCCGTTACGTTCAAGGACATAGTTCTTACGAATAGTACCGTCATCTTCAACGTAGTATTGTTTACCATCAATTGTTTTGATGTGACTTGGACCATCAGTTACGACATTGTTAGTTGCTGGAAGGTCGTTGTTTACTACTGTGACAGTATTGTTGGCATTATTTGTATTGCCGTTAACTGGGGTAGCACGACGGCCTCCTGTAGGACCACGTCGAGCACCAGTCGCACGACGTTCACGTGTCGCTGCGCGATCAGTAACTGTTGTTGTGTCAGTTGTAGTGTTGTTATTTGTCGTATCAACAGCTGTATCATTGGTTGCTGTTGTATCTGTTGTAGTTGCCGCACGATCAGTACCGACAGTCGCTGCCGTATCAACAGCATTCGCTGCAACTGTATTTGTTGTATCAGTTGTCAAATCGAAAGTTGCTGTTGGAGCTGCTTGGTCAGTTGCGACATCATTTGTCGCTGCAACTGCTGTAGTTGGATCCTGAGCAGCCGTTGTATCGTTAGATACAGTACCCGTATCAACAGTAATATCGGGGATGGCTACAGTAGCATCCGTATGTTCGTCGGCCTGAACGACACCGTCGTTAGTTCCTAAAGAAACCGCTGAGACTGCACCGAGCGACATTCCTGTAACTGCGATGGTTACCCATTGTTTCTTAACTTTGTGCATTTTATAATGTACTTTTTTGTCCATAATAAAAAGACTCCTTTTTCCCATTTATAGCTTCATTCTAAATCATTGAAAGCTTTTTTTCAATAAGATTTGATAAATTTTCATAATTTTTAGAAAAGCCCTTTTGTTGTTTTAATGACATTAGCTTTAAATGAGTGTTTAAAAATATAAAAATGGTCATTTTAGTCATTGAGAAACAGAAAACTGACACTCTATGGCTATTTAGAATGATTATTGATAAGGTACTTCTTTTAATGGGATTACAAGGAAATCTAATGAAAATTCACAAAATCCTTAAGGCACTTCTCTAAAAGCGACAAAAAATACCATCCTTACCAAACCATTAGGTCTGTTAAAATAGGGTCTTTTTTAGACTATCTTCTCATACAAAATCTAAATTCTAACTATCTAAGCTATTCCCTTCTTACTGAGGTTTAAGAGTTTCAAGTTCGGTCACTATAGTGCCACAAAAACCAATCACAGAGCGATAAATCGTCTCAAAAAAATAGCTCAAAATCTTATCTATCCTGCTGAAACGAAGGAAAAAGGAGTATAATGAAGATGAAAAGAAATAATCTATTTAGACACAAATAGAGGGGAAGGTGAGAAAGATGTCAGAACAAAATACAAACTTCAACACGAAACAAGATAAGGTAACGACTGGTCAAGAGGTCACTAAGTCAGACCTCATTAAGAAGAATGCTCCTGACAACAGTCTTGCTTCTGTTCTCCTTGCAGCCGCATTTTATTCAGCTATTGTTTATCTTGCCATGTTTTGTTTAAATCCTTGGGGAATACTTTTGATGATTTTCCAAGCACCTAGCTTGATTTGTTACATAATAGCAACCATCTTAGTATGGAAAGGGCGTAAAAAAGGTAATAAAAACTTCTTAAGCACAAGTATTGGTTTTTATATTGTCTCAATCCTTTTGGCTAATGAGGCTTTTCGATATATACCAATTATGTTAACTATTCTCGTAATAGTGGGGACTGTGATGTATAAACAAGATAATGAGCAAGACAACAAATAAGAGACCATGTTCAAGTGGTCTCTTATTTTTATGTAGTCATTTGTATTTCAAAAGGTCAGTTCCATTTTGAAACTTTCACAACATCTCCAAATCAAAAAACACCTCTTAGCTAGAATGGTTATCTAACATGAAGGTGTTTTTTATTGTGCTTATCTGAGCATTGTAAAGACTTTTACAATCCTGAAATACGAATAATCTTCGTCCTATTCTTCATTTTTCTTACGTTTGGCAAGAAAGGCGAGACCTGTTACAGTTGCCAAAGCACCAAATGCCATTGACAATGATGAGTTTTCCTCACCAGTCTTAGGAAGCGCTTGGCTACCACGTTTGTGCTTAGGATTTTTCACTTCAGAAGTTGATTCTGAGGCACTCAATGAGGCAGACACCGAAGCTGATTCAGATGCGCTTACAGATTCTGAGACAGAGACTGAAGCAGATGTGCTTGCGCTTTGCAACTCGTTCAATGACACAGACTCGCTTGTAGAAATCGAAGTACTTACTGAGGCTGATTGTGATTCACTCAATGAGACACTCAATGATGTTGAAATACTTGTTGAAGTACTTGTGCTTTCAGAGGCACTCAAGAATGCTGATGTAGAAGCTGACTCTGATACTGAAACGCTTGATGAAGCTGATTCTGAATGATTTACAATGTTTGAAATTGATTCAGAGATTGAAGTTGAAACAGAGATAGATTCTGAAGTTGAAATTGATTCTGAGACTGAGATGCTAGCTGAAGTTGATTCAGATACGCTTACTGATTCTGACGCTGAGACTGAAGCGGATGCGCTCGTTAATTCTGACGCTGAGACTGAAGCAGATGTGCTTGCTGATACAGACGCACTTGTTGATGCAGAAACGGAATTAGAGATTGATTGTGACACTGAAACTGAAGCGCTCAATGATGCCGACTCTGATTCGCTGACTGATTCTGACACTGAGGCTGAGACTGAAGCGGATGTGCTTACGGATTCTGATGCAGACACTGAAGCGGATGTGCTCACTGACGCTGAGACAGAAACTGATGTGCTTGCTGACTCATATGCAGAGACTGATGCAGAAACGCTTGATGATTCTGACACAGACACACTTGCACTTTGTGATTCACTCAACGATACAGACTCACTTGCAGAAATCGAAGCACTTACTGAGGCTGATTGTGATTCACTCAATGATGCTGACTCTGATACAGAAACTGATGCACTCGCTGACGCTGACACTGAAGCAGATACGCTTGATGATTCTGACGCTGATACAGAAACTGATGCGCTCGCTGACGCTGACTCAGATGCAGAAACTGATGTGCTTGCTGATTCTGATGCAGATGCTGAAACTGACTCAGATGCACTTGCTGATTCTGATGCAGAGACTGAAGCGGATGCGCTCGCTGACGCTGACGCAGATGCAGATGCACTTGTTGATTCTGACTCTGATACAGAAACTGTTGTGCTCGCTGACTCTGATGCACTTGCTGATTCTGAGGCGCTCGCTGACGCTGAAGCAGATGCTGAAGCAGATTCAGATGCGCTTACTGATTCTGAGACAGAGACTGAAGCGGATGTACTTGCTGATTCTGACGCAGAGACTGATGCAGATACGCTTGATGATTCTGACTCTGATACAGAAACTGATGTGCTCGTTGATTCTGATACAGAGACTGAAGCGGATGCACTCGCTGATTCCGATGCAGATGCCGAAGCGGATGCGCTTGATGAAGCTAACTCAGATACTGAAACGGATGTGCTGACTGACGCTGACTCAGAGGCTGAAGCTGATTCAGATGCGCTTACTGATTCTGAGACAGAGACTGAAACTGATGTGCTTGCTGACGCTGACTCAGAGGCTGAAGCTGACTCAGATGCACTTGCTGATTCTGATGCAGATGCCGATTCAGATGCACTTGTTGATTCTGACGCAGAGACTGAAGCGGATGCTGAAGCAGATTCAGATGCGCTTACTGATTCTGAGACAGAGACTGAAGCGGATGTACTTGCTGATGCTGAAGCAGATACAGAAACTGATATGCTTGCTGATTCTGATGCAGATGCTGAAGCTGACTCAGATTCACTTGTTGATGCAGACTCAGAATTCGAAACTGATTGTGATTCACTGATTGAAGCACTTACAGATGTACTTTCAGAATTAGATACTGATTGTGAGCCTGAAACAGATGCACTCAATGACGCCGATTCACTCAATGATACTGAGTTAGATGTTGAAATTGATTCACTAGCTGAAATGAAGCTTGAAGCCGAGTTCGAAATAGATTCAACAGTTGAAATGATTGCAGAAATTGAAGCACTGAAGGCTTGAGACTGGCTTTCAAATACAGAAGCACTCAAAGAGCTTGATGTACTCAATGATTCTGATTCAGAAGCCGAAACTGACGCACTTGTACTTCGAGATTCACTCAATGATGCTGACTCACTAGCTGAAACTGAATTCGATTCTGATTGCGAAACTGAGTTTGACTCGGATTGTGATGTCGACGTTGACTCGCTCTCTGAAGTCGAAACTGAATTTGATTCCAGCTGTGATGTGCTTACTGATGCACTTTCTGACGCAGAAACTGAATTTGACTCGGATTGTGAAGCTGACGTTGATTCACTTACTGAGGCTGATTCTGAATTTGAGGCAGATTGTGATTCTGATACTGATTCACTTACTGAGGCTGATTCTGAATTTGAGGCAGATTGTGACGCTGATGTTGACTCACTTTCTGAAGTAGAAACTGAGTTCGACTCGGATTGTGACTCACTAATTGATTCTCTGACTGAAGCTGACTCTGAATTAGAAACAGACTGTGATTCTGAAATTGATTCACTTTCTGAAGCGGATTCGGAGTTAGACACTGATTGTGATTCTGAGATTGACTCACTTACCGAAGCTGACTCTGAGTTTGATTCAGACTGTGATGTTGACGTTGATTCACTTTCTGAAGTCGAAACTGAGTTTGACTCGGATTGTGAAGCTGATGTTGATTCACTTTCTGAAGTCGAAACTGAGTTTGATTCGGATTGTGTCATTGATGTTGATTCACTCTCTGACGCTGATTCAGAGTTTGATACAGACTGTGATTCTGAGATAGATTCACTTACTGACGCTGACTCTGAAGTTGAAGCAGACTGTGATTCTGAAATTGAAGCACTTACTGACGCTGAAGTTGAGTTTGACCCTGATTGCGACTCAGAGATTGATTCGCTTACAGACGCGGATTCTGAAGTAGACAATGATTGTGATTCTGAAATCGACTCACTTGCAGATGCAGACTCGGAATTAGACAATGATTGTGATTCGCTTACTGATGCACTTTCTGAAGCGGATTCGGAGTTTGAAACGGATTGTGACTCAGATACTGAAGCACTCTCTGAAGCGGATTCAGAATTTGAGACAGATTGCGATTCTGAAACAGACACACTTACTGAGGCTGAAACTGAATTTGATACAGACTGTGATTCAGAAACTGACGCACTCTCTGAGGCTGATTCAGAATTAGACACTGATTGTGATTCGCTTACTGATGCACTTTCTGAAGCGGATTCGGAGTTTGAAATTGATTGCGATTCGCTTACTGATTCACTCTCTGATACTGACTCTGAGTTTGATACTGATTGCGACTCAGACACAGATGCACTCTCTGAAGCGGATTCGGAATTTGATACAGACTGTGATTCAGAAACTGACTCACTTTCTGAAGCGGATTCGGAATTTGATACAGATTGTGACTCTGAAATTGATTCACTTATTGAGGCTGATTCTGAGTTTGAGACTGATTGTGATGTTGATGTCGACTCGCTCTCTGAAGCTGACTCGGAATTAGACACTAACTGTGATTCTGAGATAGATTCACTTAATGACGCTGAAACTGAGTTTGATTCTGATTGTGACACTGACGTTGATTCACTCTCTGAGGTAGAAACTGAATTCGATTCGGATTGTGAAGCTGATGTTGATTCACTCTCTGAAGTTGAAACTGAATTCGACTCGGATTGTGACATTGATGTTGATTCACTCTCTGAAGTTGAAACTGAGTTTGATTCTGATTGTGACGCTGACGTTGATTCACTTACTGAGGCTGACTCTGAATTAGAAACAGACTGTGATTCTGAAATTGATTCACTCTCTGAAGTTGAAACTGAGTTTGATTCTGATTGTGACGCTGACGTTGATTCACTTTCTGAAGCTGAAACTGAATTCGATTCGGATTGTGAAGCTGACGTTGATTCACTCTCTGAAGTCGAAACTGAGTTTGACTCAGATTGTGACGCTGACGTTGACTCACTCTCTGAGGTAGAAACTGAATTTGATTCCAGCTGTGATGTGCTTACTGATGCACTTTCTGAAGCTGACTCTGAGTTTGAAACTGATTGTGACTCAGATACTGAAGCACTCTCTGAAGCGGATTCAGAATTTGATACAGATTGTGATTCTGAAATTGATTCACTTACTGAGGCTGACTCTGAATTTGAAACCGATTGTGACTCAGATACTGAAGCACTTTCTGAAGCTGACTCTGAGTTGGAAACAGACTGTGATTCAGACACTGACGCACTTACATAGGATGACTCAGAAGTTGATACTGATTGTGATGTCGACGTTGAGGCACTTTCTGAAGCTGAGACTGAATTTGACTCCAACTGTGATGTTGATGTTGACGCACTTACTGAGGCTGAAGTTGAGTTCGACTCAGACTGAGATGTTGAAGTTGAGGCACTTTCTGAAGTAGAAACTGAGTTTGACTCGGATTGTGATGCTGATGTCGACTCACTCTCTGAAGTCGAAACTGAATTCGATTCCAGCTGTGATGTGCTTACTGATGCACTTTCTGAAGCTGAAACTGAATTTGACTCGGATTGTGATGTTGACGTTGAGGCACTTTCTGAAACTGAGACTGAGTTTGACTCGGATTGTGATGCTGATGTTGATTCACTCTCTGAAGTCGAAACTGAGTTTGACTCAGATTGCGATGTTGATGTTGATTCGCTCTCAGAGGTAGAAACTGAGTTTGACTCGGATTGTGATGTCGACATTGACTCGCTCTCTGAAGTCGAAACTGAATTCGACTCGGATTGTGACGCTGATGTTGACTCACTTTCTGACGATGACTCGGAAGTTGAGGCAGATTGTGATTCTGAAATTGATTCACTTTCTGACGATGACTCGGAAGTTGAAACAGACTGTGATTCCGAAACTGATTCACTTACTGACGCTGATTCTGAATTTGAAACAGACTGTGATTCTGAAATTGATTCACTTTCTGACGATGACTCGGAAGTTGAAACAGACTGTGATTCCGAAACTGACTCACTCTCTGAAGTTGAAACGGAATTCGACTCTGATTGTGATTCGCTTACTGAAGCACTTTCTGACGATGACTCTGAGTTTGAAACCAATTGTGATGCTGAAATTGAGGCACTTACTGAGGCTGATTCGGAATTAGACACTGACTGTGATTCTGACACAGATTCACTCTCTGAAGTTGACTCTGAGTTTGAAACTGATTGTGATTCTGAAACTGATTCACTCTCTGAAGCTGACTCGGAAGTCGAGACTGATTGCGATTCAGACACTGATGCACTCGCTGAGGCTGATTCGGAAGTTGAAACAGACTGTGACTCTGAAACAGACGCACTCGTTGAAGCTGACTCACTTTGTGAGACACTAGTCTTCAAAGACTCACTCAAGGAACTTGAAACACTTGCTGATTTCTCAACACTCAAAGATGCACTCGTTGAAGCTGACTCACTTTGTGAGACACTCATCTTCAAGGACTCACTCAAGGAACTTGAAACACTTGCTGATTTCTCAACACTCAAAGACGCACTCGTTGAAGCTGACTCACTTTGTGAGACACTCGTCTTCAAGGACTCACTTAATGAGCTTGAAACACTTGCTGATTTCACGGCACTCAAAGATGTGCTTGTTGAGGCTGATTGACTTTGTGAGACGCTTGTCTTCAAGGATTCACTCAAAGAACTTGAAACGCTCTCCGATTTCACGACACTCAAAGATGTACTTGTTGAGGCTGATTGACTTTGTGAGACGCTTGTCTTCAAGGATTCACTCAAAGAACCTGAAACGCTCTCCGATTTCACGGCACTCAAAGATGTACTTGTTGAGGCTGACTCACTTTGTGAGACACTAGTCTTCAAGGACTCACTTAATGAACTTGAAACTCTCTCCGATTTCACGGCACTCAAAGATGTGCTTGTTGAAGCTGACTCACTTTGCGAAACGCTTGTCTTCAAGGACTCACTTAATGAGCTTGAAACACTAGCTGATTTCACGGCACTCAAAGAAGCACTCGCTGAGGCTGATTGACTTTGTGATTTTGAAACACTCTGTTGTGCTGATAAACTCAAGGAACTTGAAACACTTGCTGATTTCTCAACACTCAAAGAAGCACTCGCTGAGGCTGACTGACTTTGTGATTTTGAAACACTCTGTTGTGCTGATAAACTCAAGGAACTTGAGACACTTTTTGAAGCAACCGTGCTCAATGAAAGGCTGGTCGATGCAGACTGCTTAGTGGACTCACTTCGACTTTGAGAAATCGATTCCTGCTTAGACTGACTGGCACTTTGCGACACTGACTGGCTGTGATCACTATCCGACAATTTCACCGTCACAACATTCGTCGTACTGTCTTTATAAGTAATCGTTACCGTACCATCACTATTAACCGTATAAGACTTAATACGGTTGGCAGCCTCTGGATTCAAGGCCGACACAGCCGCAATAATCTTGCTTTTATCTGCATCTGTTAAGGCAGTCAGGCTGGTCACCTGAATAGTGCTTGTCGGTGCCACACCCGGCGTACGATTTGCTAAGCGTCCCTGAGTAATACGAATCTCACCCAAGCCATTTGGACGGTTCATATTTGACGCATTGTCAATAGCAGCAACATTACGTTGCCATGTGTTTCGGAAAGAATGATAAAGGTCATCCTTCAAATGAATGGTCGTAGTAATGGTTGCAGGATTATCAGTCGTTGCTGTAATATCTCCCGTAATCGGTGCAATATTACCTGTTCCATACTGGCTACTACCAAAGAAATTGCCGTTCAAGGCATTGTCATTCAAATCGGCTCTTGCAACGACTTTCATTTCTTTAAGCTTGCCACTGTCATCTGTTGCCGTGAAAGTCACAACAGCATCATCACCAGCATAGAGGGTATAGTTTTTCCCACCGCCTTCGAGAGGCGTTGACTTAGGTTCCACACCATCTACAGTCAACTTGGCCGTCACTTCAGGACGCGTTCCGTCCGTTACAGCCACGGAATTGCTAGCATCTGAATACACCGCATAATCACCATACATGATGCGAGCTTTGGCTGTTACACCACCCGTTTGTAACTTAACTGTCGGCGTCACAATCGCTTGACCCGAAGCATCTGCCACAGCTGTTCCCACTTCGTCGTCATTATTGTATAGAACGACTGTAGAACCTGGCTCAGCTCCCGTTACCGTTACAGGCGTCTGTGTGTAAGCCTTGTCCAATAATCTCGTTTCAACGGTTGGTGCTGCTAGTCGTTTCACTGGAGCCGTCACATCATTTGTGGTGTTATCTTTATAAGTAATGGTTACCACACCAGATGATGAAACCGAATAAGATTTAAAGTCCTTTGAAGTGGCAATATTTGGGTTAGCAGTCTTAAACGCTTCCCAAACCTTATCTTTTTCAGCCTGAGCGAGACTACTTGTGTCATTGACAAAAGTACTCGTTGTCACTACCGTAATCGGATTACGAATACCATCATTTTGCGGCAAAACTTGGATACGCAAAGAGCGTGTCACTGTTTGATTTGCATTATTGGCAACCACAAAAGAAAGAGTATAAATTTTCCCAGGCGTCACGACTTCTGTCTGGCCCACAGTTCCCATGATATTAAAGGCCACTGAGCTATTTCTCAAGGCAGAGGTCTGGGGAACAAAGATACCATTGACTCGATCACTAGTAGAGGTGTAACCAATGCTTCGAAGACCAAATTGTGTAGGATTTGTTTCAACAACATTATAAGCCTGATTGATGTAGTCAGAGTTATAAGCAGAAATCAGGGCATTGTTAGGGCCTAAGTTATAATAAGGAACTCTCAGATTATTATTAGCATCAATGTTGGAACCATTACGAGGATCACGCTGGCCAGATGTCGCACGAAGAACCGCATTGGCAAGACTATTTCTCGCTTGACTAGCCTGAGCAATCGTAGGCGTCACATCACTGTCACGATCAGCCAGGCTGACACGAATGGCATCCAGGGCTTTATCTCCCTTGAGAATAGCAGCATCCGTATTTGGCAAATCGACAGCTTGAGCTTTATAGGTATAAATGTCTAAGGCTAAATCTTTGAGTCGCTTTTCTTGTTCTAAACGCTCAGCATCTGCCACAACTGAGGCAGCTAGCAGACCAGTCGCCGTATCTGACAATTGGCGATTCGTTTGAACTTCGGATGTCAAGGAAGCGTTTAACAAGGTTGACTCCGAGCTGACAAGAGTCATCCCCACTTTAGAGTCGCTACTGCTATCACTCTTGCTAACTGACTGAACAGAGGCACTTGCGCTATGCTCTGAAGTTTTTCCAAGCTCACTCTCAGACTGACTGTGAGCAGAAGAATCCGTCTGACTTACTGATTCCGATTTAGAAGCTAATGAAGCTGACAATGAAACTGAAAGCGAGGCACTCAATGACAAGGATGTCGATTTAGAAGCTAATTCAGAAGCAGACACCGATTGGCTGAGTGATAAAGACTCACTCAAAGAAGCCTCCGAAGTCTGTCTTGACACAGTTTCAGATGACGCTTGACTATTTACTTGGCTATCTTGAACACTGGACACAGACTCCGTGTTTCCAAGAATAACGGAATCAGATGCAGCTAAGAGATCAGTCTTAGCTCCTGCTTCACTTTCCAAAATCGGCTGATCAGTCATTTCATCCGCATGAGCCACATGAGTCGCAACAGAGCCACCAAGCAAGGCCCCAGTTGCAAGCACTCCCTTAAGCACTGTCTGACCTGAAAAAGCAGGTGCATCCACCTCTACCTGCTGGGAAGCAACAGACGGTGTATCCACACCCCCTCTAAGCACCTTGAAAAGACCAAAATTCGACGTCGCCGCACGAAGCCAGTGCTTCCCTGACTTAACCAATTTAAAGCGTGTCACACGATCGGTTTCACGATATTGACCTTCATTCCTTCTAAAAAACATATATACTCCATTTATATTTTGATTAAAACACTCCTTTCAATTTTATCATAAAATTAAGCAAAAAATCTCATTTCAAGATTGCTTTCTAGCGATTAATCCTTTCTTTCATTTCCCCAGAAATACGATAATAATGGTAACACTAAGACTTATTAAAACTATTTGTATTTTTAGAATATCAAACTAAAAAATCCCCTACCAATTAGGAAATCACTCTAATCGATAGGGGATATTTGATTGTCTAGCTAGAAGCTAATGATTAAACTTACTAAAGCTTAGAAGTCTTCACTTTCTTCTTCATCTTTCTTACGTTTGGCAAGAAATCCAAGACCAGTTGCAGTTGCCAAAGCACCCAAGGCCATACCTAATGATGAGTTTTCCTCACCAGTCTTAGGAAGCGCTTGACTACCACGTTTGTGCTTAGGATCCTTCACTTCAGAAGTTGATTCTGATGCACTCATTGAGGCTGACACTGAAGCACTTGTTGATGCAGAGGCTGAAAGACTTGCTGATGTACTCAATGACGTTGAGATACTTGTTGAAGCACTTGTGCTTTCAGAGGCACTCAAGAATGCTGATGTAGATGCTGACTCTGATTCTGAAACGCTTGATGAAGCGGATTCTGAATGATTTACAATGTTTGAAAGTGATTCAGAGATTGAAGTTGAAACAGAGATAGATTCTGAAGTTGAAACTGACTCAGATGCACTTACTGATTCTGATACAGATTCTGATACAGATTCTGACTCAGATGCGCTTGATGATTCTGACGCAGAGACTGAAGCGGATGTGCTTGCTGACGCTGAGGCACTTGCTGAAGCTGATTCTGACGCAGAGGCTGACTCAGATGCGCTTGATGATTCTGATGCAGATACTGAAGCGGATGTGCTTGCTGATTCTGATGCAGAGGCTGAAGCTGACACACTTGCTGACTCAGAGGTAGAGACTGAAGCCGATGTGCTTGCTGACTCTGATGCAGATGCTGAAGCGGATGCGCTTGATGATTCTGACGCAGAGGCTGACTCAGAGGCGCTTGCTGATTCTGATGCAGATACTGAAGCTGATGTGCTTGCTGATTCTGATGCAGATGCTGAAGCGCTTGCTGATTCTGACGCAGAGGCTGACGCAGAGGCACTTGATGATTCTGATGCAGATACTGAAGCTGAGGCGCTTGCTGATTCTGAGGCAGAGACTGAAGCCGATGTGCTTGCTGATTCTGACGCAGAGACTGAAGCGGATGCGCTTACTGACGCTGAAGCTGAGGCGCTTGCTGACTCAGATGCAGAGACTGATGCAGATGTGCTTGCTGATTCTGATGCAGAGGCTGACTCAGAGGCACTTGCTGATTCTGAGGCACTTGCTGAAGCTGAGGCGCTTGCTGATTCTGACGCAGAGACTGAAGCGGATGTGCTTGCTGATGCTGACTCAGAGGCACTTGCTGATTCTGACGCAGAGACTGATGCAGATGTGCTTGCTGATTCTGAGGCACTTGCTGAAGCTGAGGCGCTTGCTGACTCAGATGCAGAGACTGATGCAGATGTGCTTACTGAGACTGACGCAGATACTGAGTTTGAAACAGACTGTGATTCTGAGATTGAAGCACTTGTTGATGCAGACTCTGAATTTGAAACTGATTGTGATTCACTGATTGAAGCACTTACAGATGTACTTTCAGAATTAGATACTGATTGTGAGCCTGAAACAGATGCACTCAATGACGCCGATTCACTCAATGATACTGAGTTAGATGTTGAAATTGATTCACTAGCTGAAATGAAGCTTGAAGCCGAGTTCGAAATAGATTCAACAGTTGAAATGATTGCAGAAATTGAAGCACTGAAGGCTTGAGACTGGCTTTCAAATACAGAAGCACTCAAAGAGCTTGATGTACTCAATGATTCTGATTCAGAAGCCGAAACTGACGCACTTGTACTTCGAGATTCACTCAATGATGCTGACTCACTAGCTGAAACTGAATTCGATTCTGATTGCGAAACTGAGTTTGACTCGGATTGTGATGTCGACGTTGACTCGCTCTCTGAGGCTGACTCTGAGTTAGATACTGATTGTGATTCTGAAATTGATTCACTTACTGACGCTGACTCTGAGTTTGAAGCAGACTGTGATTCAGAAACTGATGCACTCTCTGACGCTGATTCTGAGTTTGATACAGACTGTGATTCTGAGACAGACGCACTTGTTGATGCTGACTCTGAGTTTGAAGCAGACTGTGATTCTGAAACTGATGCACTCTCTGACGCTGACTCGGAGTTTGAAGCAGACTGTGATTCTGAAACTGACGCACTTTCTGATGCTGACTCTGAATTAGATACAGATTGCGATTCTGATACAGAAGCACTTTCTGATGCTGATTCAGAATTAGACACTGATTGTGATTCGCTTACTGATGCACTTACTGATGCTGACTCTGAATTAGATACAGATTGCGATTCTGATACAGAAGCACTTTCTGAGGCTGATTCAGAATTAGACACTGATTGTGATTCGCTTACTGATGCACTTACTGATGCTGATTCTGAGTTTGAGACAGACTGTGATTCTGAAATAGATTCACTTACTGACGCTGATTCTGAATTTGATACAGACTGTGATTCTGAAACTGATGCACTTTCTGACGCTGACTCTGAATTAGACACTGATTGTGATTCACTTACTGACGCACTTTCTGAGGCTGATTCGGAGTTTGATACAGACTGTGATTCACTTACTGATGCACTCTCTGACGCTGATTCTGAGTTTGAGACAGACTGTGATTCTGAAACTGATGCACTTTCTGAGGCTGATTCGGAGTTTGACACTGATTGTGATTCTGAAACTGATGCACTCTCTGATGCTGACTCGGAATTAGACACTGATTGTGATTCTGAAACTGATGCACTTTCTGAAGCTGAAACTGAGTTTGATTCGGATTGTGAAGCTGACGTCGATTCACTTTCTGAAGTTGAAACTGAGTTTGACTCGGATTGTGATGCTGATGTTGATTCACTTTCTGAAGCTGAAACTGAATTCGATTCGGATTGTGAAGCTGACGTTGACTCACTCTCTGAGGTAGAAACTGAATTTGACTCGGATTGTGATGTCGACGTTGATTCACTCTCTGAAGTTGAAACTGAGTTTGACTCGGATTGCGATGCTGACGTTGATTCACTTTCTGAAGTTGAAACTGAGTTTGACTCGGATTGTGACGCTGATGTTGATTCACTTTCTGAAGTAGAAACTGAGTTTGACTCGGATTGTGATGTCGACGTTGATTCGCTCTCAGAGGTAGAAACTGAGTTTGATTCGGATTGTGACGCTGACGTTGACTCACTCTCTGAGGTTGAAACTGAATTTGATTCGGATTGTGATGCTGACGTTGATTCACTCACTAAAGTAGAAACTGAGTTTGACTCGGATTGTGATGTGCTTACTGATGCACTTTCTGAAGTAGAAACTGAGTTTGACTCGGATTGTGACGCTGACGTTGATTCACTCACTAAAGTAGAAACTGAGTTTGATTCGGATTGTGACGCTGATGTTGATTCACTTTCTGAAGTAGAAACTGAGTTTGACTCGGATTGTGATGCTGATGTTGATTCACTCACTAAAGTAGAAACTGAGTTTGATTCGGATTGTGAAGCTGATGTTGATTCACTCTCTGAAGCTGACTCGTAATTTGAGATTGATTGAGAAATCGATGTTGATGCACTTTCAGATGCTGAAGTTGAGTTCGATTCAGACTGTGATGTTGACGTTGACGCACTTTCTGAGGCTGAAGTTGAGTTCGATTCAGACTGAGATGTTGAAGTTGATGCACTTTCTGAGGCTGAAGTTGAGTTCGACTCAGACTGAGATGTTGAAGTTGATGCACTTTCTGAAGCTGAGACTGAATTTGACTCTAACTGTGATGCGCTCACTGATGCACTTGTTGAGGCACTTTCAAAAAGACTTTCTGAAACACTCTCTGAAAGGGATGCTGATGCTTCCTCTGATTGAGAAAGAGAAGATGAGACAACCTCTGACTCAGATGCTGAAACTGATGCAGATTCTACCTTACTTGTTGATACAGATTGAGACTCTACTGTTGAAGTACTTTCTACGATGCTTTGAGATGTACTTAAAGATGCACTCGTTGTATCAGCTTCAGATTCAGACTCGATAACCTGACTACCATTAAAGAAGTTAACGGCAATCGTATCTGTCTTACCTGCATAAGGTGAGAATGTGAAGGATGTATCATCACCAGTGATTTTAGCAGTCCAAGTTGTTGTCAGACCATAGCTTTGTTTAGCCTGATAACCATTCATTTGGAAACCATTTGACCAAGTGAGACCATTTCCTTGAGTTGTTACTGGTGTTGTATTAGCCTTAGGATTTGCAATTTGGTTACCATTTTTATCTGTAATATAAGACGTTACAGTTGTTGGAGGAGTAAGTCCCTTACCTAAAGTAAACATCGTTTGTGTTGATGTTCCTGTATTATAGATAGAATATCCAGGACTCATCTTCGAAATGTTTCCAAGGGTTGATGTTGCAGGATTTACATATGTAACAGTGTAGACAAAATTCAGATTTGTCCCGTCATTTGTCACTTTCAATGTATAGTAAATTGGAACATTATAGTTTGAGTCTGTTCCAGTTCCTGTATAAACCTTAGTCTCACCAGTCGCAAGGTTAAGGTTTGAAGTGATAGCTGGAGTGCCATTCACTGTAGAGTTGCCATTGAAACCAGCATTTGTAAGCTTGGTCATCATGTTATCGACGGCATTACCAAGACGCTCACGCTGTTCTGCGTAAGCTGCGTTTGTTGCTGATGCCGCGATCAATGTTGTTGACTTAGTGACTTCTTCTTGAACTGTTGTAATAGCAGTTTGGATTTCAGCCTTGGCCGCTGTGTCTGTTAATTTTGCTTGATAGTTTTTAGCAATATTAACGAGCAATTCCGCTTCTGAAACGTTTTGATCCAAGATAGTTTTTTCATCCTCTTGGCTTGCAGTTTCTGAAGCAACTGAACTTGTAGAAGTTGCTGAATCAGAAGCTGATTCTGAGTTTGAACCACTTGTGCTTTCAGTTTCTGACTGGCTATCAGAAGTTGAGTACTCCTTGCTGAGTGATGCAGATTCAGAGATAGCTTGTGACAATTCAGCAGAAATGGATTGAGAAACAGATTGTGATACTGAAACTGATGCTTCTGTGCTTGCTTGAGCATCTACTGATGAGCTTGTAGACTCTTGACTAGTTGATGCTACTGCTGAAGCTTCAGAAACTGGTGCCACACTCAATACAACTGACTCAGAGTTGACCGCCACATCCTGATTAGCAGTTACTTGGCTTTCCAAAGCTGGAGTTGTCGTTTCTTCCGCTTGGGCTGTATAAGTTGCCACTGCACCTCCAGCCACTGCACCCGCTGCTGCAATCCCTTTAAGGAGAGCTTGCCCTGATAGAAGCGGTGTTTTCTCTTCAACACTTTGTGCTGAAACTGATGGTGCGTCTGCCCCACCTTTAACGACCTTGAAAAGTCCAAAGTTAGATGTCGCAGCACGAAGCCATTGCTTACCTGATTTAATCAATTTAAAACGAGTCACGCGATCAGTTTCGCGATATTCCCCTTCGTTCCTTCTAAAAAACATATCTACTCCATTCTTGTTTTATGAATTAAAACTCACCGATAAATTTTATCATAAAATTCTTGTAAGTTCTAATATAAACTATTATTTCCCTCAAAAACGATTGCAAACGCTTTATGCTGTATAAATATTGAAAATGCTTGTTTCATAGCATTTTCACCCATCTTACATTTTACAAAACAAAACTTAAAGTTGTCTTAAAATTCAAAGTATACTTCTTCCACATCTAAGATTTTAGCTTACTAAACTAAGCCTTTACTCTCTAATACTAAGCCTAAATGAGACTTAGACTAACATTTAAGACACCCTCTCTCATTTTCAAACACGACAAAAAGACACATCCCATATCGGAATGTGTCTTTTTTAGAACGAAGCTAATCGGCTTATTCTTACTTAAGAGTAGTTAGTTTTTATTAGGACTAGTCACTCATAAGTTTTAGGGGTAAGTCGAAGGAATATTATTCCTCAGTTTTTTTGCGTTTTGCCGCAAGAGCCAATCCAGATGCAGTTGCAAGCAATCCAAGAGCTGCTGTAGCTGCTACATTAGACTCTTCACCAGTGTTTGGCAATTGTGCCATTTCTTGTGCAGGTTTAACTGGAGTAGCTTTAGCTGGAGCTTTAGGAGCTGGATCAACTGGTTTACCTGGAGTTGGTTGTTCAGGTTTACCTGGAGTTGGTGTTACTGGTTTTTCTGGAGTTGTATCAACAAGTTTGTAAACGTAAGTTACGTTCTTATCACCTTCGATAACTTTACCAGTTACTGGGTCAGTTGTAGTCAAGTGACCATCACCGTCTACAGAACCTACTGGGTAGTTACCTTGTGGTACCAATTCGTAAACTTTACCATCAGCAGTAACAATTGTCTTAGGACGGTTATCAATTACTGTATCGTAATCTTTACCTACTGGTTGACCAAATTCATCTGTTACAGATTGTTTGATAGTGTTACCATTTTCATCTACATAGTGAACGTAAACATTACCCTTAGGTTGTGCTGGTTGTTCTTTAAGTTTGTAGATGTAAGTAACATCTTTACGTCCTTCGATAACTTTACCTGTTGTAGCGTCTGATGACTCAAGGTGACCTTGTCCATCAACTTTACCTACAGTGTAGTTACCTGCTGGTACCAATTCGTAAACTTTACCATCAGTTGTTGTGATAGTCTTAGGACGATTGTCTACTACTGTATCGTAGTCTTTATCGACTGGTTGATCTTTTTCATCAACAACTGAAGTCTTGATTGTGTTACCTTCAGTATCTTTATAGTGAACGTAAACGTCACCCTTCACTTCTTTGTAGACGTAAGTGATGATTGAACGTGGTTTATCAACTTTACCTTTAATTGGGTCAGATGATTCAAGGTGTCCATCGCCATCAACTTTACCTACTGGGTAGTCACCTTTCGGTACGATCTTGTATGTCTTACCGTCTGGAGTCTTGATTGTCTTAGGTTTTTCACCTTCCTCAGTTGTGTTATATGGAGTATCATATGGTGAGTTTGGTGTGTCTTGACGAGGTTTCTTGATTTCTTTACCTTTTTCGTCTACGTAAGTGATGATTACGTCACCTTCTTTAGGTTTCGTTGGATCTTCTTTAAGTTTGTAGACGTAAGTTACGTTCTTGTCACCTTCGATAACTTTACCTGTTGTAGCGTCATCACCTGTCCAATGACCTTGTTCGTCGACTTGACCTACTTTGTAGTTACCTGCTGGTACCAATTCGTATGTCTTACCTTGGAATTCGATTTCTTTTGGACGGTTATCTACAACTGTATCGTAGTCTTTACCTACTGGTTGATCTTTTTCATCTGTTACAGATGCTTTGATTGTGTTACCTTCAGTGTCTACGTAGTGAACATATACATTACCCTTAGGTTGTACTGGTTGTTCTTTAAGTTGGTAAACGTAAGTTACATTCTTATCGCCTTCGATAACTTTACCTGTTGTAGCGTCATCACCTGTCCAGTGACCTTGTTCGTCGACTTGACCTACTTTGTAGTTACCTGCTGGTACCAATTCGTATGTCTTACCTTCGAATTCGATTTCTTTTGGACGGTTATCTACAACTGTATCGTAGTCTTTACCTACTGGTTGTGCCAATTCATCTGTTACAGATGCTTTAATTGTCTTACCTTCAGTGTCTACATAGTGAACATATACATTACCCTTAGGTTGTGCTGGTTGTTCTTTAAGTTTGTAGACGTAAGTTACGTTCTTGTCGCCTTCGATAACTTTACCTGTTGTAGCGTCATCACCTGTCCAGTGACCTTGTTCGTCGACTTGACCTACTTTGTAGTTACCTGCTGGTACCAATTCGTATGTCTTACCTTCGAATTCGATTTCTTGTGGACGGTTATCTACAACTGTATCGTAGTCTTTATCAACTGGTTGGTCTTTTTCATCTGTTACAGATGCTTTGATTGTCTTACCTTCAGTGTCTACATAGTGAACGTAAACATTACCTTTCACTTCTTTATAAACGTAAGTGATTGTTGATTTAGGTTTATCAACTTTACCTTTAATTGGATCAGATGATTCAAGGTGTCCATCGCCGTCAACTTTACCTACTGGGTAGTCACCTTTTGGTACGATCTTGTATGTCTTACCATCAGGAGTCTTGATTGTGTTAGGTTTTTCACCTTCCTCAGTTGTGTTATATGGAGTGTCATATGGTGAGTTTGGTGTGTCTTGACGTGGTTTTTGGATTTCTTTACCATCATTCTCACGGATGTAAGTAATGATTACTTCACCAACTTTAGGAGTTTCACTTTCAGACATTGATTCAGAAATTGAAGCTGATGTAGATTCTGAGCTTGAAAGTGATTCTGAAACTGAAGTTGAAGTTGATGTAGATTCTGAAAGGCTAGCAGATGCTGAGTAAGATTCAGAAGCTGATACTGATTCAGATACAGAAGTTGATTCTGAAGAGCTTGCTGATTCTGATGCAGATGCTGACTCAGATGCACTTGCTGATTCTGATGCAGATGCTGACTCAGATGCGCTTGCTGATTCTGATGCAGATGCTGAAGCTGATGTGCTTGCTGATTCTGATGCAGACGCTGACTCAGATGTGCTTGCTGATTCTGATGCAGATGCTGACTCAGATGCACTTGCTGATTCTGAATCACTCAATGAAGCTGACTCAGATGTAGATGCTGACTCAGAAGAAGATGTTGATTCAGATTCTGAGTTATTTGTAACAATTGAAGTTGACTCAGAGAGTGAAAGTGAAACTGAGATAGATTCTGAAGTTGAAACTGACTCAGATGCACTTGTTGATTCTGAAGCAGATGCTGACTCAGATGCACTTGCTGATTCTGATGCAGATGCTGACTCAGATGCACTTGCTGATTCTGATGCAGATACTGAAGCTGATGTGCTTGCTGATTCTGATGCAGATACTGAAGCTGATGCGCTTGCTGATTCTGATGCAGATGCTGAAGCTGACTCAGATGCACTTGCTGATTCTGATGCAGATGCAGATTCAGACGCACTTGCTGATTCTGATGCAGATGTTGATGCTGACTCAGATGCAGATTCAGACGCACTTGCTGATTCTGATGCAGATGTTGATGCTGATTCAGATGCTGACGCTGAAGCTGATTCTTGTGCAGATGTTGATGATGACTCAGATGCAGATGCTGAAGCTGAGTCTTGAGCTGATGTAGAAGCTGATTCTGATTGTGATTCAGATACACTTGCTGATGTAACTTCTGATTGGCTCAATGATGCAGATGCAGATTCAGAACGAGATTGCGATTCTGATGTAGTATCAGATACAGATTCTGATTGACTTGCAGAAGCTGATTGTGATACAGACTGTGATTTAGATACTACTTCAGACTCTGATTGTGACTTAGACACAGCCTGTGATTGTGATACAGATTGTGATTTAGACACTACTTCTGATTCTGATTGTGATACAGATTGTGACTTAGACACTACTTCTGATTCTGATACAGATTGTGACTTAGATGTTACTTCTGATTCAGATTGTGACACTGATTGTGACTTAGAAACAGCCTCTGATTGTGATACAGATTGTGACTTAGACACTACTTCTGATTCTGATGAAGATTGTGATTTAGACACTACTTCTGACTCGGATTGCGAGTTTGAAGCAGAGTTTGAGAATGATTGTGATTGAGATGCAGACTCAGAATCACCCATTTTCTCAAAGTAATAGTTCACATCAGTTGATGGTTTAATCGCAGTAGGAATTGAGTAGTTGTTTGAGAATGAAGAGTAACCTTTCAACTCTGTATAAGTAATGCTTCCATCTGGTTGAGTTACCTTAGATTTTGCAACAATATCAGCATTACGTCCAGCAATCAAGTTCCAAGCGTTATTTCCCTTACCAGATGGTGTCAATGAAGGATCTGGTGCATCCGTAAATGGTTTTGCAAATCCTTCAGCAACCTTGGTTTCATCGTGTACGAGGTATACTTTCTCTGTTGTAGACTGCCAACCAGTAATGACAAGTGATTTGCTTCCAGCAGTTTCGTTAACATCAATATAGTAGTCACCATTTTTGCTGTTTACTCTTGTAACTTTAGTCTCATCAGCTTTCCACTCTTCACCAGCTTTATTTACTTTACTAGTGTAGAGGAGTGTGTATTTAGATACGTCTTCTGTACCTACATCACTTGCGCTAAAGTTGCCTACTTGAGATGGATCAAGGGCATAGAATTTCGTTACAGTCGAACCATTTGTATCCACGATTTCAGAAATACGTTTCACATAATAGTGGTTGGCTCCACCTTGAAGTTCGACCAGTTTTTGACCGATAACACCCTTACCAAGGATACCAGATGTTTTTTGAGTAGAATCTGTTGTAGCAGCTACATGCTTGTAACCAGGGATATCACGGTTGTTTGAAGCTGTAAATTGTTGTCCTGCAAGACCCGTTTGTGTGTAGCTTGCAAGATCTGTTTCATTTCCAGTAGGCTTGTATAGTTGACCTGGAGTAGAGTTACCTTGGATAAGCTTATAGTGAGTTGTTTGATCAACTGTTGCATAAGGAACAGAAGTTTGAACGTTTGGCTTGTCTTCGTTTTCATTACCTGGGTAGTTTGTATCACGAATTTGAAGTGTTTCATACTCAAGGTTCGCATTTACCAATGAGAAGGTAACGTTTCCTGGATCAGTGCCGTTAGCACCTTTATAAGTCAAAGTGTTGGTTACATCAGAGTTGTTGTTGGTGATGTAGCTTGGAAGTGAGATATTGCTTTCTCCCGCTTTGATTGTACGAGTGTAAACTTCTGAACCATCAGACTTCTTAACGATACGCAAGTAAACATCTGGGTTAGCTGAAAGGCTACCAGTGATTGCTGAACGGTCTACTGAAAGAGTAGCATAGTAATCAAAGTTTGTTTTAGCCCCAGTAGTGTGGTTTGTCTTAAGGAATTGCCATACACCGAAAGTGAAACGATCAGCGTTTGGATCCAAAGCATAGCCAGACTTATTAAAGGCTGTATCTTCGATTGTTGCACCGTTCGCATCTGTAATAACTGGAATTGTCGTTCCATTAGTACTTGTTGAGATTGGTGACAACTGTGCAGTAACTGCTGCAACACCGTTAACTACTGAATTACCTGTGAAGCCGTTGTCAGTGATCTTAGTCATCATGTTGTCAACAGCGTTACCAAGGCGCTCACGTTGCTCTGCGTAAGCAGCGTTTGTTGCTGATGCAGCAAGCAATGTAGTTGATTTAGCAACTTCTTCTTGAACTGTTGCGATAGCAGTTTGGATTTCAGCTTTAGCAGCTGTATCAGTCAACTTAGCTTGGTAATCTTTAGCGATACCTACAAGCAATTCTGCTTCTGAAACGTTTTGATCCAAGATAGTTTTTTCATCTTCTTGAGTAGCTGTTTCTGATGCAGTTGCAGCTGTTGAAGTTGCTGATTCTGAAGCTGAAGATGATTCTGAGTTTGAACCACTGTTGCTTTCAGTGTGTGATTGGCTTTCAGATGTTGAGTTCACTTTGCTAAGTGATACAGATTCTGAGATAGCTTGTGACAATTCTGCTGATACAGATTGTGATACTGAAACTGAAGCATCTGTGCTTGCTTGAGCGTCAACTGAAGAGCTTGTAGACTCTTGGATTGTTGATGCTACTGCTGGAGCTTCTGAAGCTACTGTTTCAGATACTGGAGCAGCGCTCAATACAGCCGCCTCAGAGTTTGCCAATACGTCATGGTTTGTAGTTGCTTGGCTTTCCAAAGCTGGTGCAGTTGTTTCTTCGGCTTGAGCAGTGTAAGTTGCTACTGCTCCACCTGCCACAGCACCTGCTGCTGCAATCCCTTTAAGAAGAGCTGTACCTGAAAGAAGAGAAGATTTTTCTTCTACATTTTGAACTGTTACTGACGGAGCATCTGCGCCACCTTTAACAACTTTAAAAAGTCCAAAGTTAGATGTTGCAGCACGAAGCCAGTTTTTACCCGATTTGATAAGTTTGAAGCGAGTCACGCGATCAGTTTCGCGGAATTCACCTTCGTTACGTCTAAAAAACATATTTACCTCCTAAAAAATATGAGTTATTTCCTAATCTGGAAATTACAATTTATAATATAACACAAGTTAACTAAAAATTGTTCTTTTTTATCTCATTTTCTCTAAAAAATGTAAGGTTTTCGCAATTCTGAATTTTCTGATTACTATAAACAATTACCCTTATCTTTATGTGCAAACGGTTGAAACCCTCTATTTTATGCTATTTGTTTCTATTATTCTCATTTTTAAGCTGACTATCGTTCGGTTTAAAATTATCCAACAATTCCATTTTTGATAAATTGTCACACAATTACAATCAATTATTTTAGGAGAATTCTTTACATCTGTTAGGCTTTTATTGACTATTTTTTAACATTAACCCTAATTAGAGACAGATCTTCCTTAAATCCTTAAGTCTAAAGTGAAAATGATTTGAATAATTTATAAAAAGTCAAGATTTATGCTCAGATTTGTCACAAAAAAGGATTACCTTTCGATAATCCTTTATCTATTAGCTTAATGCCATGATAGCATCGATAAAAAGTTTCTTTGTGAAGTAACCGTTACTAATGAGATAGGCTGTGTGGCGAGCATTAGCCACCATCTGTGCATACTGCTCCTCGGTACATTCTTGAACGCAACGGTCAGCTTCTTCCAGACTTGAAACGACGAAGCCTAGACCATGTTCTTTGATATAGTCTGCATTTGAGAGGTAGTCAGGTACAACAACTGGGAGACCTGCGGCTAAGTAAGTAGAGAGTTTATAAGAGATGTTCATCTTATAGTAGTCAAGCTCGTCCTCTGGTTTTTCCGAATTTCCCCAGACCAGACCAAATCCTCCCTTAGATAGTTCTAGCAAAAGCTCATGTTTATTTCGCCAGCCTTCGAGGTGGACTTTGGAATAATCCTTATCCTCTTGTTTATCTGCGTAGACGTGGAGAGGGGTCGTTTGTTTCCAGTCTAAGATATGTGGGAAACGTGTTGGGTTTCCGGCAAAAATCATTTTCTTTTGGAAAGCAGGCTGGTGCAAGTCCAGACTATGAGGTAAGTCCCAAAGTTTTTGGATGATAATCTTCTCAACTGTTAGCCCTTCCTCAATTAGTCGATCACGCATCTTTTCAGATGGAACAACGACGACATCACAGAGATTGTACATGTCAATATAAGAAGACATGAGATAGTAGTTACTATCAAACATGAGAGGTGGGACGTCATGGATAAACATAACGGTCTTAGCATTAACAGCTTTGAATTTACGGAGCAATCTGCTGTCCCACTCACTACCATTCCATGATGGGGACTGGAAGAAAACAATGTCTCCAACACTTAGTCCTGCTACAATCCCATCAAAGCGGGAATTAAGCTCTCCATCTGGCTCTTGACTACTATCATAGAAATAAATTCCTAGTTCATTAGCACCAAGCTCTCTGGCAATCTTCATGGTATCATTTTGGGCAATCAAGGCCACACTGCGTGAGGACTGGCCAAATAAATTTGTAAAATGTACGCGCATGACATACTTCTTTCTATTATATGATAGGAAGTCCTCTACTTATAAGAAACAATCATAAAAATAAGTAAGAGGATAAAGAGGGCTATGCTGATAGCCAAGGTCAACATTTTTCGAATCGGTTGGCTAGCCCAATAACTTGGTTTACCGATATTACTAGTGGCATCCGTTGAGAAAATCTGTGTTTGACGCGGTTGGATGGTCACTAGGACGATAAGGGCAACCGAAAGAATCACTGCTAAAACCATAAATACTAACATCATAAGACTACCTCAACAAACCAATAAGGGTGAAGATCAAACCGATGATAATAACAAGTCCGAGCATGATTGAAAAACTCTTGTTGATCTTCTCTCCTCTGGTTTCTTTTTCTTTTGTGATAGGCTTTTGCTTGAGTTCTTCCATACGGCCTTCAACGTCACCGTAGAATAAATCTTTTTTAGACATGATTTCCTCCTAAAAGTGATTGTAAGCGGTCGGCCAACTCAGAAGCAGTCAGAGTATTGGCTTGAGCTTCTTGAGCTTGCATAGATTCTTGCATGGCTTGATTGTCGCTTAGGACCTGCTTAATCTTGGCAACCATAGCTGGATAGTTCTGACTGGCATAGATATGCTCTGGTGCTGTATAGACAGGTCCATGAGCTGTTTCTGAAAAGGCCATAATCAATAATTGGTGTTCAAAGGCAGTTCGCGTCGCCTTGTACAATTCATTATGGTGATTGATATCCAAGTAGAGGTCAGACTCTTGATAGAGCTTGTCCAACTGCTTGTGACTAGCGTTTGGATGGAGCACAACGTTTGAATAACGCATCATCGAGAGCAATCTTGGGGACATCTCAGTGACTGCCGCAATCTGGAAGGTCACATCAGGGAGTGACTCAACCAAGGCTTCTAAACGCTCAATTTGGTCTGAATTGGTTGCAATAAAGGCATTACGAGGTTTGCCATGATTTTCCTTGAAGTCATAGGCATAGCCAAGTGACAAGACCTTATGTTTTTTATCCTCAGGCACTAGCGTTAAGGCTTTTTCATAGGTCACCTTATCAGGAATGATGATGGCATTGGCTCTGGCTGAATTATCCTCTAAGATACCATTCATATTGCCTGGTAGGATATCACCCAGTGGCTCTTGCCAGACAAGGACATCAGTGGCACCCTTATTTTGCATAGTCCATGAGACGACGAAAGGTGTTGCCAAGCTATTAAAGATAATGTGATCGATATCACCAAAGACCTGAGCTAGGAAGGCTTTAACAAATTCGGTACGGTTGGCGAAACGACGAAGGGCTTGTCCTGGTAGAGTCAAGAGAATATCACTGGTGAGATGATTTTCCAAGATACGTTCGTCGCCTTCTTTGGTTTGGTAGCTGGTAAAGAGTGCCTGACCGTTCTCATCATGAGTGGTTTTGGCAAAGCAGAATCCGTATTTGTTATAGTGGTCCACTTGGCGAATCTTTCCTGACTTGTCTAACCATTCGACACTTTTAACGATACGAGCCTTGCTACCTTCTGGGTAGGTGATGCGGGCACGTTCTTCGGTAAGATTAGACACACGCGCCATCTGATTGTTCCCTGAAATTTCCCAAAAGGCTGGCACAGGAACTTGGTTGAAAAAGCGTGGTTTGCCAGTCTCCTCTTCTGCTTCTACATAGTAGGTGAAAGGAGAGAGAGCGCCTTGAGGGAGAAAACCATCTGGATTGATGACAACTGTTGTGGCATCATAGCCTGCTACCTGAAGTGAGTAAGCCAAATCCTTACTAGCTTGATTGTAGTAATCACATAAGAATATCATGAGCGTACCTCCTCAAGTAACTGTTTCCAAGCTGCCTTGACTTGACTGGTCAAGAAGCCTTTGGCAAGGTCATAAGATTTTTGACGCATGGCTTCGATAGTGCCTTTTTCATAGAGACGGATAATGGCATCCTTATAGGACTTGGTGATGACATCCACAACATGATTTTCAGCGACAGGGAGGAGATAACCGTTGCCCCCGTCTTCGATAAAGGTTTGATTTCCGTAAGGCACATCAAATCCAATCATCGGAAGACCTGAACCAACCGCCTCCATGAGAGTAAGGCCGAAACCTTCACTGGTTGAAGCTGTTAGATAGACCTCGTACTGGCTATAAATGTCAGTCAAGTCAGCGTGCCCCATGAGTCGGATATAGTCGCCAGCTTGTGCTTCGACAATAATCTCACGCAACTTGGCATCCATACTACCACTACCGTAGATATCAAAAGTGATATCTGGCAGAGTCTTATGAACCTCGATAACCGCACGAACCAACCAGTCAATGTGTTTTTCCTGAGCCAATCGTGAGGCCGTGATCATTGAGAATGGCTTACGTGGTTTGTCCTGCCCAACCAATTCAGGCAGACTTCCCACTGGAATAGTGTAAATCTTTGGATCATGGTTGGTGTAGCGACGGAACTGTTCCTGCAAAATTTCCTTCTGACGATCAGTTGCCACGATGAAGAAATCAACCTTGTCCGCATTGGTAAACTGGTACTCGTAATAGTTATTCCAGAGAATGTAGTTGTCATCAGTTTGATTGACACTAAAATGCTCAGCGTGAACCACTACACCTAGGCGAGCAGCTTGCGCTTCTTCAAAGACCAACTGGCCAATACCTGTTTCACGGTCCAAGATGACCACATCATCCTTGGTTAGGGCTAGACGTTTGAAGAAATAGCGAAGGAATTCTTGCTTACCATAAAGAACCTGATCAGGAAAACGATAGATATCCTGATTATTGTCTCCGACAATCATGTCATAGGCTGTAGACCCATCTTCGTTATAAAAACGACGTTGGTAAACCTTGGCTTGATTGTCCTTAGGCGCAGAATACTCACTGCAGTAACGGGTGTAAGAGTAAAAGTCCTTGCGCAAGAGCTTATCGTTGACAAAATAGCTGACTGTTTCCACCGCACCTTCATCAGTGGCACGAAGGTTACATGCTACTACCATATCATCCTGTGGATAATGGTAACGAATGAGGCGACCAGCAACTTCCTTGCGCTCAGGATTGGCAGGTAAGACGGTCTCTATTTCTGCTAGGCTAATGGTCGATGGCGCAATTTTGATATCTGTAAAATAGTTATGGAGCCAGATGATTTCATCGTCTGAAAAACCAATCTTGCTAGTCATATGCTCGATATTATCCCCAAGGATGAGGTCCATAAAAACAAATTTTGCTTCTTGCCCCATTTCCCTGAAAATCTTAGCACGATAGGCCTGAGCATATTCGACACCACTGCTGGCCCAACCTATGCCTAAATTAATGTTATATACTGTCATAATTTCCTTATTTTATGGGAAATGGCTGATGATATCTCCTTTTTTAGTGACTTGCACCTGACTAAGGAGAAGATTACGAACCATATCCTTTCTGATTTGACGTTTCATGGCTTCGAAGCCCTTGTATGCCTCTTGGTAATATTCGACAATAGGGTTCTTTTGACTGAGTTGCTGGCTACCGATAGCCATTTGGAGTTGTTGCAGATAGTCTACCTGCTCTACCCAGTTGTCATCCACAGCCTTAAGCATGGATAGGCGTTGGAAATACTCGTTAAGTTCCTTGGTTTTCAACTCCTGCTTTTTAGCATCAAGTTCACGATAGGCAAACTGGTAGATGAGTTCCAAGACTTGCTCACGATTGTTGAGGTCTAAATCCTTAGGAATTTCATTGATGCGGAAGCTGATATTACGCAAGATGAAATGGTAAAGATTTTCCGCTTTTGAGAAATCTTCCTCAGCCATAGCTTGGTCGATGAAATCGTCAAGAACCTCGTCAATAACAGTGTCCAAACCTTGATTGTGGTAGATGAGACGGTCACGTTGAGCATAAATCATCTCACGTTGGATGTTCATACTCTCTGCAAACTCAAGCGTCTGACGACGTGAGGTACGACCAGAACTCTCACTAGCTTCTTGGGCTTTTTCAACCAATTTACGATACTTGCGACCGGTCAGTTCCTTAGGCTCAATGTGATCATTAATGGCGTATTCTTTGTAGGTACGGTGAACCCATGATGGACCGTATTTCTTAATCACATCGTCTTCAAGTGAGACGAAGAATTTAGACATACCAGGATCTCCCTGACGTCCAGAACGGCCACGAATTTGCAAGTCAATACGTTGACTTTCCATACGTTCCGTACCGATTACGACCAATCCACCTAGTTCAGCTACGCCCTTGCCGAGCTTGATATCTGTTCCACGTCCTGCCATTGAAGTCGCAACTGTCACGGCACCCATTTGTCCTGACTCAGCAATCATCTCAGCCTCTCGAGGTGCGTTGTTGGCATTTAGGAGGTTATGAGCAATCCCCTCACGCAAAAGTAAAGAAGAGTAAAGCTCTGACATTTCCACCGAACCAACGAAAATCAAGATAGGATTGCCTTTTTCATGATAATGCTTAACATACTCTAAAGAAGCAAAGACCTTCTCTGGCAGAGTCGCATAAATCTTATCTGGATAGTCGATACGTTGTTTCTTACGGTTGGTTGGAATTTGAATGACCTTCATACCATAGGTATCGAGAAATTCTTTTTCCGCAACCTTACCAGTACCAGTCATCCCTGAAATTTTCTTGAATTTTTTAAAGAGACTTTGGTAGGTGATAGAAGCCATGGCTCTGGTTTCTTGTGACAAGGCTACTAATTCCTTGGCTTCGATGGCTTGGTGGAGGCCACCTTGGAGCTTGGTCAATTCCAAGAGACGACCTGTCGATTTATCAAGAAGGACCACTTCAGGCCCCTTCTTACCATCGCGAATGATGTAGTCCTTGTCCTTTTTATAGAGCAAGTGGGCACGAAGTGAAAAAAGCAAATGACGGGCAAAGGTACTATTTTCCTCATCATAAAGGTTGCCAATACCGAGGTAGTTTTCAGCAGCTTTGGCACCCTTAGTGGTCAACCAAACTTCACCTTTTTCCTCTTTGAAGATGTAGTCTTCACCCTCGACCAAGGTGGTCATAAGCGTATCCATCATTCCATAGTAGTTGGACTGAACACGGGGCGCACCAGAAATAATCAAGGGCGTCTGGGCACTATCAAGAAGGACAGAGTCTACCTCATCGACGATAGCATAGTTAAAAGGACGCATGTATTTCCCGTCTTGGTTAGAAGCAAGGTTATCAATCAAATAGTCAAAACCTAGACTGGCATTGGTCGTGTAAACGATATCTGATTGATAGATGGCACGCTTTTCAGTTGGTTCCATCTCATTACTGCCTTCCACACAAGGCACACCAATCGTCAAACCTAGGAACTCATAGACCTGACCCATTTCTTCGGCGTCACGGATAGCCAAGTATTCATTGGTCGTAACGAGGATAGCCCCTTCACCTGACAAGGCATTAAGGTAGACTGGCATGGTTGCCGTCAAAGTCTTACCCTCACCGGTATTCATCTCAGCGATATGGCCCTGGTGCATGACAATGCCCCCCATGACCTGAACGTCATAAGGAAACATACCTAGCACGCGCTTATCTGCTTCACGAACAACCGCAAAAGCTTCTGGCAGGAGGTCGTACAAGCTTTCTCCTTGGGCTAAACGCTCCTTAAATTCCTGCGTTTTATTTTTCAACTCAAGGTTGCTCAGACCAGCCATTTCATCGGCTAGGCCGTTGATTTCCTTGAGTATCTCCTTAACAGGGAGAATAGGATTCAGTTGTTTAAACATGTTCTTCTCCTGTTTCTTCCAGTTTTAAGCTGTAGAAATCCAGCTCTTTGACCCCAGCACTCAAGAGAGAAATACGATAGGTATAAGCCTCATGAGGGTAAATAAAGGTCATGTGGGTACTTTTTTCAATAAGCTGTTTGATTTCATTGCCATAACGGTCCAAAAAGCTGACTTTCAAAAAGACTGAGCCAGTTGGGACGGCTTCGAGATTGGCCGTCAAGTCGTAGCTATGCCCCTTTTTCAAAAGTGGGAGGGCAGGCTGGGTACGAGCAGCTTGATAGTTTTGGATGGCCACCCAAGACTGGATTTCCGTTCCAGATGGCACCAAAGGATTGTAAAATTGCACAGAACCATCTTGGCGTTTAACAATTTTTGAACCATACATGTAGGCTTTGTGGTTTAAGCCCCACAAGATTTCTGATTTCTTGTTTCTGAACATTCTTACTCCTTCCTTCCAAAATCATTTTCTAAAATCATACGGTAAAAATTGACAAACCAAGTTGTCGCCGTATATGAATCATCGTTGTGTCGACCTGACGTTCCCTTACTGAGAATCTTAGCCCCTGAATAATAGAGGGACTTGGTAATATCCTCATAGGCCGTCGGATCCATATCCTCGTCTTTCATGTAAGAAAGACCAAAGGTCGTGTTTGAAAAATCTGCTTTTTCAAACTTATTCCAGAACTTCTGATTAAGGGCCTCAACACCCTCATTATCCAAGCGTCCTGTCTGCAAATGCAAGACATCAATTCCTGTCGGGAAAACCTCTGGTGCCAAAAGTCTGGCACGATTACCGATAGTTCCAACATTGGCTAGGGGTTTAGACATGATGATGGCATGAGGTTCAAAGTCCGCACCATAGTACATAGATGGGAAGGTTCCCATGGACATTCCAGAGAGAATGAGTTGACTATTGTCAAAACCTAGATAGTCCAAGTAATGTTGGATGGTGTCCTTAATACTATTTTCAAGCTCTTCAGTTCCCATGTAGAAGGCCCCCCCTTGGAGACGAGGGTCTGAAAAGAGCAAGAATGGGGTTCCCATCCCTTTCATCATTCCGAAACCTTCGAAACCTTCGGCAGGACGGAAACCTGAGAAGTAAACAGACAAAGGTGGCTTGAAATCCCCAGGATAAAAGAAATAGTTGATTTCCTGACGCTTGCTGTCGTGGAGAATACCACCACCAAGTACAAATTTACCGAATTGGAAACGGGTCAAACGTTGGTGGAGACCACCAATTGTAATCTGACCTTTGCCCTTCATTTCAAGACTAGCAGCCAAGAGGAAGGTCATGTCCTCATCAAGGACAATGGCCCCCTTGCGCATTTCTTCTTCTGAAACGATATAGGTCTTAAAAATACCTGCGACCGAACCTTCTGGCAAAAGATTGAGAATCAAACGACACTCGCAAGTCTCCTCTTTTTCAAATTCCAACCAAAGCTCGATAGGATTTTCCTTGCTGGCTCTGACATTATAGGTCCAATCCAAAACAGGACTAAAATCTTGACCATAATCACCTTTTAAAATGACATTTTCATGACCGTGGTAGGTCACGTCACCAGTAAAATTTGGGTTAACCTGGGTAGTAAAAGGAGACATCTTATCCCCGTATTGGCCTGAAAAGAGTGCTTTTGAAAGGGTAAAGAGCAACTGTCCTTGATTTGAAAAATCAGTCGGCACAGCACAAACTTCCTTCAGAAACTGAAGGAGGCTCTCATCTGGCACTTCAATCGTTTGATCAAAGAAAATAGTGTGAGGAATCAAATACTCTTTAATAGCCATCAATTCCTCAAGACCTTCAAGACTGTCCACTATAACAGCTGTGAAAGTCTTGATTTCGTCTTCTTCGATGGTTTCTTGTAAGGTCTCAAGCTGACCAAGATTGCAATAATACCATTTCATATTTTCAGGAATTTCCTGATTTTCTGACCAGTTGGATGATCCAACTTGTAGTATCTTCAGACGATTATCCTTGGTCATTCTGCTCCTCCTTCAACCAATCTTCCCATTTTTGCACCAAACGGTCTCCTGTATTTTCCTTAATTTTCTCAATAGAGTAGATAAGGGAACGGTTCCAGTTGTTCAACTGTCCCAAATAGTAGTAAGCCCCTTTTTCAAAATCGGACAAGTGCTTCAAGATATAACCATTCTCTTGGTGGGTCACATACTCAGACGCCACACGGTTAATTTGTGGAATACCGGCACTAATTCCAGCAATCTGTGTATAACGATTAGGTTCCTTGCTCAAGTCGACAATGAGACGTGTAAACTGAAGGGCCTTGATAAGGGCAGTCTCGTCACGCAGGTCTTGGAAAGAAAATCGGCTGACGATTTCATTATTTTCTTCTAATTTATTTTCTGCACCACTACTTTCGACAACCTCTTCAAAGGCATCTGGACTCAATCGTTCTTCAATCATTTTTTCCACTTGATTTTGCAGACTACCAAGTTGCTCTGGATTGGCATTAAATGCCCCAAACTCAACCTGTGTCTTTGGATACTTAGCCACAAAAGCCAAAACCTGATAAATAGCCTCTAAATCCAACTGATCGAAGTCAACCTGATAAAAGATTTTAGACTCTTTGACACGTTGACTGGTTCCCAAAGCCAAACGGGTGTCGAAGGAAGCCATGTGTTTGAGTTTCTTAGCCTCTTCTGGATAGGCAACCTGAAGCTGCTCCAAGTAATCGTAACGGTCAGCAATCAACAAGTCCACTTTCGGCAGAAAGACTTCATAGGTGTCAATACTATCGTCCTGATTACGTTCTGCGAACCAAGTCAAAATCTTAGTGTTGTCTGCTGGCAAATGTTCAAAGAGGTGCTTGTTATGGCGTAAATCTGAGGCAATAACAAAACGGTCCTCTGCTTCTACCTTTTCGTCCAAGAATTTAGTCAAAAATTCCCAGATAACTTCTGAAAGTTCACCGTAGTAACTCTTATTAAAACGACCTTCCGTACGAGGGTTGGCTACAATTCCACGGCCATCAAAGAAATGACAGAGTTGCCAAACTCCCTTGGCATTGAGGTAGTTTCGATAGCTTGGTTGTCCATCTTCATAATAAAGACTACTTGAAATAAAGCCGCGGTCATCATAGATGTCTTCACGAATGATTTGCTCATCTTTATAATAGCGAATCATGCCAATAAAGCCTTCTGAACCGAACTCAATCTCGGCATAACGCTTGTGTTGGCATTGCACCACAATAGCAAATGGTGTGTGAACAAAGGTAGATCCTTCTGGCCATTCCAAATCTGTCACTTGAAGGTTTTTCATATCTTCATCAGTGATACCCTGAATCAAGTCAAAAATAGCCGTATAGCCAACTTCCAAGACATCATGACGATGCAGGAAATAACGCAAATGCGGTTGATAGGCCAAAAGCAAAAGCTGAGGTGCTAAATCCTCATCCTGAAAAATACGAACTTGGTGCAAGCTATCATCAAATTCGATTTTTTGGCGGATACGGTACCAAGGATCAATGGCCGTCTTCCAAAATTCATCCGTCTGTCCATACCAAGCTGGAATAAAATAATACATGAGTTCTCCTTCATTGTCTTTTCATCACAATACTTGAGATTGAGGGGCAGACCGATCACGCATCACCAGCCTGCCTCTCAACCCCACGAGGGGTGAGATATTATACATTTTCAAAAAGTGGGGTGTAGGAAGTGTTAAGCTTCAAGGCTTTCATTTCCTCGTTAACGTTGTAAATCATACCGCTAAAAATCAAGAAGGTACCAGGAATCATACTAAGCTGCAGGTAATCTGGATTGACCAAGATAATGAGCATCGGAGCACCTGCCATAAAGAGCATATAAAGGGCACCGATGAAACCAAGTCTAAGGACCAAATGGTTGATATAGGCACTGGTTTCTTGTCCTGGATAAACGCCGTAGATGTACTCACCTGACTTGCGCATACGCTCAGAGATTTGCTCACCAGAGACATTAACAAAGGCAAAGGCTAACCCTAGAACGAAGAGCATGACCAGATAAACAACCAACCAAAGAGGTTGACCGACTGTCAAAGCCTTGATGGCACCACTAGTCCACTTGCTTTCAGGATGGATAAATTGAATCAGCATAAAAACATACTGCGGAATACTAACCAGCGACATAGCATACATGAAAGGCATCCCTCCGGCTGGATTCAACATAATATCCAAGTAAGAATACTGTTTAAAGCGGTTATGAATATTGATTTTATTAATTGAGATACGGTATCTCGCCCTCTGCACAACCCCTGAAATATAGAGGAAGACCAAACTGAATAGAATCAGAGGAAGCAAGACATCCCAACCGATACCTAACTTTTCAATACTATCCATGATTTGATAGGGCAGATTGGCCATCATACTTGCCATCAAGATAACAATGGAGCCTCCAATCCCAAAGAGAGAGTTGAGGTCTGATAGCCAAACCAAGAAGAAGGTCCCGGCAATTAATAAAATGGTATTCATGAAAATAGCGAGACTAGCATTAACCCCTGAAACGATAGGTAAATTCAAGGATACTGCCAAAGATTGAACAATGGCAATCCCTAGGGCCAAATACATGCGTCTACGGTCCTGAATTTCAATGGGGAGATTTTTCAAGCCCATTTTCTTAGAGAAAGAAAACATCTGCCAGAGAATCATGGCCGACATCCAGGGCGACAAACCCACTGAAAATAGAGACATGGACCTGAGGTTTCCACCCATCATGGCACTAGAGAAAGCCAAGGAACCTATGGCTCCCCCAAAGATATTTGCATTTTTCAAATCCACAAACGGTAGAACCAATTGATTTCCCAAACAATAAATAAAGAGGAAAAAGAGGGTCCATAAGACACGTTTGGTGATTATCGATTGACTAATTTTTTTCACTATTACTCCTATTTCCTGCCCATAGACAGGCTGATGTTATTTCGATTGAAACGAGACAGAGACGCCATTTCAGCCTACTTATCCAAGCAAAGGATTACAGGCTCTTCTTACGCATTTGGCGAATGGTCTCAGCCATCTCTTTCCAACGATCTCTTGAGTAGGTTTGTTGGTTATGCTTGGTTGACTTAAGGTCCTCGAACCCTAAAATCGGTTTGTTTTCAAACCTAAAGGCATCAAGAATTTCCACTACTTTTCTTCCTGGATTGATATCTAGAAGCAAGTCACTGGTACGCAACAATTCCAAATCTAGCCCATTTAAGCCCGCAATGGCTGAGTAAACCGTCACATTTGGATAGGTAATCAATTGGGCTAGTTTATCTGTCACATGCTGTCGAGAGGCAATTTTAAACTGTACCTTAGGAAGAGCCGAGATAAGGTCCGTCAAATGAGGAATTTCTGAAATGTTGGTGTAAACCAAACAAGTAAATGGACGGCCCTTAGGATAAATCATGTCCTCTGAAAGTGGCAATAAAGCGGTATTTTCAGCAACCTCTGACCAATCCATTTGAGCATAGAACCACCAGACCTCGCGATAAGCTTGGCAAGCCAATGGTAACCAAGGCTTACGGTGTGAGGCATAATGCACAACCTTAGGATAGTCTTGACCATTTGGCAGATGGAAACCAGCTAAACTAGACTTGGTAACCGCATAGTTGTTGTCAAAAGACAAGGGCAACCAGTTGTTACGGAAGACCATGTTTAGAATGGACTGCTCTGCAAATGGTACCTTATCATGCCATTCACTAGTCATGTCAATAAAGTGACGCCTCATGTTGTACTGCTTCCAATAAGCCGTATCAATCACCATGAATCCTACATCAAACATCGCCTGACTATCCTGAACTTGAACGGCATAGTCACGTACGGCAGCCAAAGGTCGACCTTGCAAATCAAGGGTAAAGAGGTCCTCTAGAGAACCTGTAACCACCATGTCACTATCCAAATAAAGGGCCCGTTCCTCAGACACAAAGTCCGCCACAAAATAGCGAAGATAGCTTGCATAGTTGCTATTAGTCTTGTATTGCTTGATATGACTACTATCCACACGACAGTTAATCACTTCACTACCAAAGGCAGCCAGATGACGGTTTAGTCCTCTAAACCACTCTTGAGAGAAATCATCGTTAATCAAGTAAAAACGAATGTTGCGATGATGGAAAACGATGGATTTGATGGTCGTAAGCACTTGGTCAACATAAGTATAGTTAGCTGCAAGAACAATAGCACGCTTTTTAGTCTCATAACGTTGAGGAGCTAAACTCAAGACCTGGAATTTCTCCTGAATGGAGCGGTAGGCATCAGAATCCGTGAGACCTTGCTCCTCCACATTTTTCAAGCAAGCCTCTAGCATCTGACGGTAGGTGACCATGTATTTTTCCAGAGGGAAACCATGACTAGCAACAATAGCCAAGCGTTCTTCCATGGCATAAACCAAGGTCATCATCCAGTCTTGCATCCAAGTCGCTGATGGCATCTCTGGATTCTCACGATATACATAAAGTCCCTTGTTGAGATAAACCGTACGCTCACTCATGAGATAGGCTTTAAGGTTGAAAAAGCCATCCTCCCCTGCATGCTCTTTTGGAAAAAGCAAGTCATTAAACAAAGAACGTTTGTAGAGTTTGCCTGTCGCAGAAATCAGAGCGATGTTAATGTTATTGGTTTCTTCAAAGAGGCCATCAATAATCTGAGCCGGTGAATAAACCTGCTCATAATAATCTTCATCCTTGATATAAAAATAAAAGAGATCTTCCGATTCCTTATAGACACTGTAATTAGCCACTGCGATATCCGCCTTGTGGGCCTGAAGAGTCTTATAAAGTTCCTCCAGATAAGTAGACTCTACCCAATCCTCAGCATCCACGTAGGTGACGTAAGCTCCCTTAGCCTGACGAATACCAATATGGCGAGCATCTGAAAGCCCTCCATTATCCTTTTTAAAATAGAGGATGCGAGAATCCCTAGCAGCATAACTACGGCAAATGGCATCACTATTATCTATTGAGCCATAATTGATGAGAATAATTTCAAGATTTTGATAGGTCTGCCCCAGGACGCTGTCTAGACAGGTCTGGAGTTGATTTTCTACATTGTAAACGGGAATAATTACGGAAATTTTTTCTGTCATTTTTTATTTCTTATTTTTCTAGCTAATACATTTTTTTATTTTCCTGTCTCAAACTTTCATAAGATAGCAAGGAACAGTCTAAGAATCTGACAAGCATTTTACGGCCACAAGATATAAAGATCGTAAGCACATTCTATACACTTTTTCCTTGATTTTATCGAGACTTAACCATATTAAATTATAACATAATACCACTTAATTTTCTAATAGATTAACTTTTTTATGAGGGATTTTTTTCAAATAAATTTCCTTTTATTTTCAGAAAAAACTGATAGTTAGGAAGATTGAAATAAGTGGATAGAAAAAGAGATAGCTCCGATGAGAAACTATCTCTTAGAATAATTAAAACGTTTTGACGAGAGTTCTTAACCCCTTGACTTCTCTTACCCTTTATCCACAATTTTAATACGGCTACTGCCATCATGCGACTTGATGATAGCTAATTGTTGGGCGATGCCTTCTTTCATGTCGTCCACGTGACTGATGACACCGACCATACGGTTTTCACCGATTTGTTCCAGAACAGCGATGGCTTTGGTCAGGGCTTCCTTATCCAGTGAACCGAAACCTTCGTCGATGAAGAGGGCTTCAACAACAGCACCCTTGCTGGTATTTTGGACGACTTCTGAGAGGGATAGAGCAATAGCTAGTGCGGCGATAAAGGTTTCTCCTCCAGACAAGGATTTGACGGAACGCTCGCTACCTGTCAGCTGGTCATAGACGTTGATGTCTAAGCCGAAGTGATCACGCGCCCGACGCCCTTCTTCACTCAGAACAAAGGAATAGCGGTTATCCGTTAAGAGACCGATGTAGTTAGCATTGGCATAGTCCAAGATTTGTTGGAAATACTGACGGATAACATAGACTTCAAGATTGAGTCGCCCAGTGAGAGCCGTATTTTCTCCCTTAACCACCTTGACCAAATCACTGAGTTCTTGGTGAGCTTTAAAGGCCTCTTGATTACTGTCTTGAAGGGTTTTGGCCGCTTTGTAGGTAGCCGTCGCATCCTTAAGCCCCTGCTCCATGACAGAAACCTGAGCCAGTTGCTTATCATAGCTTTCCTGACAATCCTCTACTGCTTGTGTTAGATTGCCAAGGTCCGGCTTTTCTTGGTCTTTGATAAGCTCTTGACCCTTGACAATCTGCGCCTTCAACTCTTGTTTAAGAGTTTGGTAGCTTGTCAATTGAGCCTGGAGCTTAGGAATCGCTTGCTTGTTCACCTCAAGAAGCCAAAGCTGGATTTGCTCTAGGTCATTGGTGAGGGCCCCTTCAGCCATAAGACTTTGGTCTAGTTCAGCCGATAAACGCTTAGTTTCTTGGCTAGCATTTTCTTTAGACTTGGTTAAGCTCTCAAGTTGCCCCCTGATTCCTTGAATGTCGGCATGAAGTTGGTTGTAGGCTTCACTATTTTCCTTGACTTGCTTATTGTAGAGGTCCAACTCCTGCTTTGCTAGGGAAATACGTTCTTGATAAACCTCAACAGATTCAAGCTCTTGATGAGCTTCTTGTAACTCCTTAAGACGTTCCTTAGCTTGGTCAAGCGCCGCCTTAGCCTCTTGATAGGCTTTAGCCAAATCTATCGATTTTTCCTGAGCCTTGGCTAACTCATCTTTATAATGGAGACGATCTGCCTCTTCCTTATCAAAGCGTTTGTGTAGCTCTTGATAATACTGTTCAACCTTTCGGAGTAAGGTTTGTCCACAGTCTGCTTCATAGTCCTCAGCAAAATCAAAATCAAATTGTCCCTTAACTTGCTCTTTTAGTTCTTGATAGTGTTTTTCAAGAGTTAACTTGACTTTAGCTACTTGGTCAAGCAAATCTTGACGTTTAGATTCAACCTCGCTCAAGGTAGCCTGACGATTTGACAAGGTAGCCACTTGCCTTTCTTTTTGAGCTTGAAGTTCCTCCACCTGATTCATGAGATCCTTCAAGGCCGCTTCATTCGCCTTTGTCCCATCGACCTTAGGATGGGCAATGGAACCACAAACCATACATGGCTGTCCATCCTCTAATTCTGCCTGCAACTGGGCAATCATGAGTTGACGACGTGAAGCTAAAGTGGTTGCTAACTGGTCTTCCAATTCCTTGAGACTTTCTTGAGCTTGGTCAATATCCAAAGATAACCCTTGTTGACGTTTTTCCGTCTTGGCCAACTCCTGCTTCAAGTCCTCTATTTCTTTCAGGTCCTGAGCCAGTTGATTATCCACACTGTAACCCACAGACTGGAGGAGTTTTTCGGCTTCATGCAAGCTATCTAAACTTAGGCGATTGGCCTCCAAATCTGACAAGGACTGGTTGAGGAGCTCAATCTTTTTCGACGCCTGTTGATAGGTTTCTTCCAACTGCTTGTAGTTAGTACGTGAACGTTTGATTTTCTCCTGCTCTCGGACAAGACTCTGAGCATAGATAATATCCTCTTTCCAAGTTTCAAGCTCCTCTTCTTTTTGAAGAGAGTCCTTAGATTGAGCTGCGAGTGCCTCTTTTTGTGCCTTAACTCCCTCAAAAGCCTGCTGCTTTTCACTCAATTCTTCCTGAGCGATTTCAAAATCCTGCTCTAATTGCAACAACTGTTTCTGATATTGTTTGAGGCTACTAATAGTTTCTTGCAACCCTTGGGCAAACTGCAATTCCTCCAGATGCACTTTAGCCTCTGCCTGTTCTTGAGCACCTTCCTCAATTTCCAGACGGTAACGTTCCTTGGCTTGCTTCAATTCTTGGAAAATCATTGCCAAATCTTGGGCAGTTTGCAAGCTCTTCTGCAGCTTAGCCAAATCCTCATGGGCATCCTTCAAGATGCTTTTTTGCTCCGTAAGACTTTCTTGACGCTGAGACAAAAGCTCTTCAAGGCGTGCCAATTTTTCAGAGGCCGGTGTTTGCCCCAAGACTGCTAATTCCTCCTCAGACCAGACCTGACTAGCAAAATGGCCATCTAGCTGAGCTTGACGCTTATCCATATCCTTATTGCTCTGACGAAGACGCTCTTCCAAGCTCTTTTGAAAACGGTCAAAAATACCCGTTCCAAAGATTTTCTTTAAAATCTGAGTCTTGGTCTTGGAATCTTCTTTCAAGAAACGGCTGAAATCATTTTGCGGAAGGAGAATAATCTGTTTGAACTGCTCAGCATTGAGCCCCAAAATCTGCTCAATCTGGTCACTCACTTCCTTGATCTTATCCCCAAGCTTTTCAATCTCCTGACCACCAATTTTATCCACAATGACTAGAGAAGCCGTCGCTTTTTGCATGGTCGTACCCCCACCTCGCTTGGCTCTCTCCTGCTGGAGCACTCGCTCAATGCGATAAAGATGCTTGCCCTGTTGGAAGTAGAAAGTCACCTTAGTCAGATCGTCCTCTGGACCAGCGAAGGTTGACCGCATCTCCTCAACATTGCGATCGCCACTGGTTGTGGCAAACAAGGCAACCGTCATGGCATCAAAGAGTGTACTCTTACCAGCCCCCGTGTCCCCACCAATCAAAAAGAGGGGAGCGTGGTCAAACTGGGTGAAATTGATGACTTCCTTACGATAAGGTCCAAAATTGGTCAATTCTAACTGAACTGGTCTCATTGTCCACTCCTTCCAATCTCCTCAAAAATACTTTCCACAAGGGCAGTTTGTCTCTCCGACAAGACTTCGCCCCCAGTCACTGTCTGGTAAAAATCAGAGACAATTTCCTGAGGCGACTGCATTTCCAAATCTTTTAAGTGCTGATCTACAGTCAAGCTTTCTTCCCTGACATCACCCAAACGACTGAAAGTGATTTCTACAATGTCTGTCCCATAAATCTCTTCCAAACGGGCACGCACATTGATTCCCTCTAATTCCTTACGACTGAACAATTGAATATCAAAGGCAAACCAAGCCTTTTGACAAGGCTGCTCCTTATAAAATTCAGGTGACACCAAGGTTTCAAAAGACGCCTGCAAGGCCAAAATCGGTCGTTTGACCTCTAGAGGATGGAAGGTCTGAGACAAGTCTCCAGTTGCATCCAATTCAACAATATAGACACCCTTTTCTTCCTTACGCTTGGCTTCTTTGACATTAAAGGCGACCGGACTGCCTGAATATTGCACGCGCTGGTTCGGACTGGCAAAACGCGTATGGATATGCCCCAAGGCCACATAATCGAAAGCCTTGAAAAGGTCACTGGTCACATTAGAAAGACCACCTACCGTATTGCTGGTTTCAGACAACATCAATTCTCTTAGACTTTGACCATCGCTATCATCCTTCTTAGAAACCGCAAAATGCGTCACCAAAATATGGGCCTTGTCAGGATCAAAAGCTTTTTCCATATCCTCGAGAATGTAGGCCAAGGCATCACCAATTCCCTGAATTTCCTTATTCTCATCGTCTTTATAGTAAATACGAGCATCAATGGGGTCAATAAAGGGAAGCAGGAAAATCTGGCAAGCCTCCAACTCAATAGGCTCAAAAGCCTCCTCCAAACGTGTGCTCAAATGAAGGCCCTGAGGTTGAAAGAAGTCACGCCCAAAATGCAAACGTTCCGCACCATCGTGGTTGCCACTAATAGCATAGACAGGAATCTGCTCCTCCAAGACCAAGCGGGCCAAGGTCTTATTAAATAGCTTAATCGCATCCACAGGCGGCACCGCACGGTCATAGAGGTCTCCCGCAATGATAACCCCATCCACTTTTTCGCTAATAGCCAAATCCACAATCTGTTGAAAGGCCCACTCCTGCTCCTCCAACAAAGACCAGCCATTGAGGGTTCGCCCCACATGCCAATCTGACGTATGTAAAAACTTCATGACAGTCTCCTCATTCGTTTTGTCTTACTCTATTGTACCTTATCAAGCTAAATACTGCTTAAAAGATTCACAAACCTTGGGAGATTCCATAATTTTTATCCGCAGACCAAAAAATCTCTCCCGAGCAATCACGCTCGAGAGAGATTTTATTTTTGGATTTTATGAGAGATAAGGTGTGGAAATCTTAGTCTTGGTTTTTACGACGATTCATAGCTGCAAGTCCTGACATGAGTCCCATGACAACAACACCCATTGCTGCAAGGTTGTTATCTGACTCACCTGTTACTGGCAATTGTTCATCGCCTTCTTTAGCTTTATCAGAGCCATCTGCCTTCTTACCATCTTTGTTTCCAGATTTCTTCTTATCTGAACCTTTACCATCTGATGCTCCATCAGCAGCTGAACCAGATCCAGAACCTTTAGATCCTTTAGAACCGTTTGAAGTTGCTTTGACAGCCTTAGATGTTGAACTTCCAGATTGACCACCGTTACCGTTTGATGGTGTTGAGCCATCTTCGACTTTACGGTAGATGTAAGTTACGACTGTTTGACCTTCTGTCATCTTGTCTGTAGATTTACCTTCTTGACGGATCAATTCATATTTCACACCGTTACGGTAGATGTAACGGTCACCATGAACATTAACTTCTGAACCAACAGAGTTAGTGATCACAAGTGGCATCTTGATTTGGTTACCATACTCGTCACGGTAGATAACAACGATAGTACCAACTTCTTTGTTAACTGCCGGTTTAGCAGGTTCTGCATTAACCACCTTGTAAACAACCTTTGTATCTTCACCAGGGTTGCTTGGTGTCACACCAGTCTTATCAGCCTTGTAACCTTTCACTTCAGGAACAAGTGTCATAGCAGCCTTAGTTGGATCGTTAGGATCATTTGTGTAAGTAACTGCTTCAACACCTGGGATTGGATTCCCTTTTTCGTCAACGGCAATAATCTTACCAAATTTAGTGTAAGTTACAGTCTCAACCTTGCTGTCCATAGTGACATCTTGAGAAGCCACACGGCCTTTATCGGCGAAGTAACCGTTAACCATTGGTGTAATCACGAGATCAAACTTAGTCTTATCTGCCTTCCATTCACCAGTTGTAAGAATATCACCTGTTACAGAATCAAGCGTCAATGAACGTTTCCATTGTGCTTTCTGAACACTATCTGCTGGCAATTTAGCATTGCTATCTTTGCTTGCATAGTGAACAGTGTATGTCACATCTTTAAGGTAAGCATCCTTAGCTGGCCATTTTGGACCGTTTGGTTGGTTAGGATAGATTGGTGTTCCTGGTTCGTGAGCATTGTCTGGATTAAAGTCAAGTGCTACACGTTTGAAGCTTACTGTCCAAACTTGGTCAACTGTGCTATCCAAGTCAAAGCTTGCACCAGTTGGGTAACCATCTGTTACAAGGACATAGCCAAGGTCTTGATAGTGTTTGATACGTTCAGCTGTTGAATAGTTAACCGCTTCACCAGACTTACCAGCCAAAGCAACAGTTTCAAGGGTTGAACCACTTGTTTCATCACGGTAAACAACACTTGCTTTTTGATCGTTCTTAACGTAAACAACCTTAGTATCGCTAGACAAGTCACCTGGTGTTACAGGTACTACCTTAGCAGTGTAACCTGGGATAGTTGGCAAGTTCTTGTCAACTGCAATCATCTTAGTTGGATCGTTAGGATCATTGATGTAGGCAGTATCTGACACACCTGCAATTGGGTTCCCATTTTCATCGACAATGACAAATTTACCAAAGGCCTTATAAGTTACGGTATCAGTTGCTTCTGGAGCATCTGGAGTTACTGTCTTACCACCTGCTACCGCTTTATCGGCATAGTAACCATTAACAACAGGAACCTTAACTGTACCGTAAGTGTGGCTAGTTTCATTCCAAGTCACCTTGCCAGTCGCTTGGTTATCCTTACCTGCAAAGGTATAGTCAGATTTCACATCTGCAGCTGGAGTTTTATCGCCAGCACCTTGGAATGTAACTGTTTGTTTCGTCGCCTTAGTCACATCGTTAACGATTGCTACGTAAACGACACGAGTGTCTTCACCTGGATTTGATGGTGATGCAGGGACAACCTTAACAGTGTAACCAGGAATACTTGGAAGCGTCTTGTCGATGGCAATCATCTTAGTCGCATCATTAGGATCGTTAGTGTAGGCAGTTGTTGATACACCTGGAATTGGATTTCCATTTTCATCCACAGCGATAAATTTACCAAAGGCTTTGTATGTCACTGTGTCTGTCGCATTTGGTGCATCTGGAGTAACTGTCTTGCCACCTGCTACCGCTTTATCGGCGTAGTAACCAATAACAACTGGAGTCTTAACTGTTCCATAAGTGTGAGTCGTTTCAGTCCAAGTTGTTGTATTAGTTGTAGGATCTTCTTTACCGTTGAAGCTAAAGTCATTTTGAGTGTTGGCAGCTGGTGTCTTCGTATCAGCACCAGTGTATGTCACTGTTTGACTTGTTGCTTTAGTAACATCTTTAGTGTCTTTTTCCACGATAATGTGGTAACGGTAACCTGGAGCTAGGTATTGACCACCACCATTGGCATCAATTGAAGCGTCCAATCCTTGCGAACCGTTGGCAAATTGAACAAGGTCAACGACACGGCTTTGGTTACGGTCCCAAGTACGTTCTGAACGGATAGTTGCAATACCGTTGTTATAGTCGTATTGACGTTCTGACTTCAAGACATCTACGTAAGCATTAGCTTTAGATTTGTCAGCAGATGCATACTTGATGCGGTATCCTGCTGGTACTGGTGGAAGTTCTGTTACACCAGCATCGTAGATTTTATTGTAAGTCTTACCGTTTGCTGTGATTGTTTCAGTTGAGTTATTGATACGGTATGTTGAAGATCCAGGAATCTTGTTTCCTGCTTCATCGACATAGTCAATAATACCAAGGTTAGCGTAGTTAACAACAACCATGTAATTACCGTTTGTAACGTAGTCATAAGGTCTCATTACTCCTCGGTTATCACGACCGACTTTGAGGTGGTTGATGTAATCAATATTAACAAAGTATTGTTGACGCTCTGGCAAATAGGCAAGTTTGTAGCCAAGGTTTGTCAAGTCAGGGTTTGTTGAGCCTGCTCCAGCATTTGTCAAAACAGCAACCGCATCAGCTGTACGAAGGCTACGGTTTGATACCGCAAGTCCCATAGCATTGATGAGGTTTTCAGAGTTAAGGCTTGCTTCAGCAGCATTCAATTCACTGCTTGTCACAGCTAACTCGCTAGTCGCTACTTTAAGGACACTATTTACAGCGTTAGTTGTAGACTCTGCACTGGCAGTTTCTGCTGCAGTCGCAACTGAAGTAGCCGCACTTGTTTGTGCTGATACTTGACCAGCAACAGGAGTTTCTGCTACAGCTGTTGAGCTAAGAGCTTGAGCACTTGTAGCTACAGATGAAGCAGTCGCTGTTGCAGACTCAGAGCTCGCTTGCGATGCAGCCTGAGAAGCTACTTCTGAACTAGCTGCTGTTTGACTAGTTGTTGAAGCTGCTTGGCTTTGAGCTGCTGATTGTGGTTGTTCACTAGCCAAGGCCACAGTAGAGACTGAACTTGGTGCGTTTTCTGTTGTTGCTGGAGCTACTGATGTTGTTGGCGTTGATTGCTCCACGACGACATCTGGCTCAGCAGTTGTTTCCATACCTGCGGTAGTTGGTGCTACCGTTTCATCAGCTTGGGCACCCTGTGCATTTGAGAAGATTGAAACTCCCAAAAGTACAGAGGCTACACCAAAGCTGTATTTTCTTAATGAAAAACGTTGGCGTTTATTAAACATATCTCTCATAATAATAAATTTCCTCAATATCCAAATTACTTTATATACAATTTCCATTTTATACTATAATTATTAAATTGTCAAATATATACTAATAATTGTGTAAAAG
>NZ_JACLQK010000015.1:0-55192 GCF_016648645.1 Streptococcus sp. 22.1
TTTTTATCTAATTCAGATTTATATAAACTTGCCAACATATGAGTCAAGCCATTCACATAATATAGCTGTGAAGTTTGTAATTCTTCTTGATTTAATTGTGAACGAACAAAATCAGAATAGAAAATATCTTTATAAAATTCAAACATATCACTAAACTTCTGCTCATTCCAAGACTGTGTAATGGAATCAGGATTATCAATTAAATAGTGATAATACTTTTGATTGGTAGCAAAGACATTCTCAGCTGAAAGAAAAAGCTTGTAATTCGTTCCCAAGTCTTCATAATATTTTCCTTTTGGAAAAGAAATATTATTATCAATAAATAGAGACTTTTTATAAACTTTGTCGTTGGCAAAACCTGTGATATAACTATGCTTGAGCACTTGGACAAAAGCATCTTTACCTTCAAACACTTGAGTTACTAATGGATCTGAAACTATAGGATCTTCTTCACCCTTCACAAACTCACGGTTAAAAGAAACGATATCAAACTCTTGGGATTCCAACACCTCTGCTAATTCTTTAAATGTTTGTGGTTCAAGCCAGTCATCAGAATCAGGGAAATAAACATAATCACCCTTAGCATGTGAAATACCAGTATTGCGAGCTTCAGAAAGCCCTCCATTTTTTTTATGAATCACTGAGATAAAGTCATAAACTTTAGCATAATCATCACAGATTTGAGGAGAGCTATCAGTACTTCCGTCATCTACAAGTAAAATATCATAATTATGCCACCCTTGGACAAGTACGCTTTCTACGCAACGTTTTAAATACTTTTCGACATTATAAACTGGAATGACAACAGTTAAAAGTGGTTTCATGGATTCTTCACCTAAATTTTTATTTTATGTTAAATCTTCCCCACCCTTATTCAACCAGGTAACAGCATTAAAATAGCGGTGGTAAGTTTTCAAATCAATCCCAACATGTCCTTGCTTCTCTGCTGATTTGAAATGAACCAAGGAAGGTAGATCACTATAATTCTTAGAAGAGAAGATGACCTTACTCTTATATGGAAGTTCTTCAAACTCTTTCATCAGCTCGTAAGTACAAGCATCATTATCATTGAACTTGAAATACAAATTATCCCAATGTATTCTTTCTAAACGACGATTCCATTTTTGAGTTGCTTCTTCCTCATCTGCATAATGCAGGAAATGAAGTTCAATATCATCAAGAAGTGCCAGGGGATAAGCATTATCAAAATCTTTGATGTATTTCGATTCCTGAACAAATGTCAAAGGGATATTACCACTCAAATAGTGTTTTAAATTCTTGAGCATCTTGATGTAATCAGGAGAAAAGACAAACATCCCTACAAATGGTGTTTGATAAGGCAAGCCCAACTCCTGATAAACTTTCCCAGCCCAACAATTATCACAAATAATCGTGAAATTTTTATTCTTGAGTCTTCGTCTAGGAATAAAATTAATAATTGGATAAACGATTGGTTTTAATTTATTTTTTAGTGTTTCGCTATTCATATTAGTACTTCTTAGTACTTCTTAGTACTTCTTAGTACTTCTTAGTACTTCTTTTTATTTCTTATATAGTTCTGAGAAATTACGAATATAACTTTGTAATGAAAAGAGTTCTTTTTGGCGTTTGACAGAAGCCTTACCAAATTGCTCTCTCTTCTCAGTATTATCAGCCAATTCTTGAATAGCTTTAGACAATTCTGCAGGCTGATTTGGTGTGGCAAGAAGGCCATTTTCGCCTTCTTTAACCATTTCACAGACACCACCATGACGGTAGCCGATCACAGGTTTACCACAAGCCATTGATTCGAGAACTACAGTAGGTAGAGGATCTGGATTAGTACTTGGCAAGACAAAGATATCAAACATATTATAGAGCTCTGTCGTCTTGCTATAATAATCGATACGTTTAATCTGTCCTGCTACTGGTGAGTCTGATATAGCCTTCTCCAACTCATCAACTCGCCATTCTTCACCCTCAAAAGCACTCCCTGCCAGAAAGGCTACTGCTTTTGGATTAGCCTTTAAGATTGGAGTCACAGCTTCTAAGAAGTCGCCTTGACCTTTCCATGCATTCACTCGACCAACCATTCCGATAACCAAAGCATCCTGTGCGATACCAAACTGATCACGGACTGCACTAGCATCCATTTCATGATAGACGGCATTGTCCACACCATTATAGATAACTTGAACTTGGTCATTTTTTACAAAGCGAGACTGCTTGACATGGTTGGCTACAGCATTTGAAACTGTCACAATCGTATCAGCATAACGCCCCATCAAAAAGTTGATGAAATCAGAAATTGCTTTTGGTTTGACGATAATTTCATGCACATGCCAAATCAAAGGTAATTTCAACTTACGTTTGAGATAAATCCCCTCAAGTACCGCAGTCGTATTGTTGTGAATAAGAGTAATGCCATTATCCTTAGCATATTTAGCAATTTGCTTTGAATAACGATTATAAGAACCAAAATACTCAAGAATTCCCTTAGGATTAAAATATTTACGGCGCAAGATTGGATAATCGATAACTTTTACCTTAGCCCCAACCTTTTCCAATGCACTCACTAAGACACCATCGTTAGGCAAGATGACATGAGCTTCAAAGGCATCTTTTTCCAACCCCTTAATAAGCTCCAACAAAACCTTGTCAGCACCATACATTTCGGCACCAGCGTGAAGATATAAAATTTTCTGCATTTCTATCCTTTAAATACTTTCTCGTAGTCTGTAACAATTTTTTCCCAAGTAAAGGCTTCAGCAATACGTTTACTTGATTTTTGATTGAGATCTTCGATAGCTTGTCCATCCAATTGCTCAGCTTGATCAATGACGCTTGCCAATTGGTCTTTCTTCCAATAGAGAGCACCATCTTCACCCACTTCACGGTTAAAGCCAACATCCAACAAGAGGTTGAGCTTAGTAGACTCAAGAGCCTCAAGAAGTGACGGATTGGTTCCACCCACCTCATGACCATGGAAGTAAGCGAAGGCATTCTCACGGATGTATTTGAGCAATTCTTGATCGTAGACTGTCCCGACAAACTTCACACGAGGATCCTTGTCAAAACCAGTTTCCTGACGCAACTTGTCGTAGAACTTGTTTTCTTCAACATTGGTAATGAGAACAAAGTCCTTGTCAGAGTTAGATGCCATAAATCCACGAATCATAGCCTCATAGTTGTTTTCAGGCACAAAACGTCCTACAACAAGGTAATAATTATTTTCAATGACACCCTTTTCAAAATACCATGTGCGAACCTTATCATCAACCTTAGTCAATCGAGATTTAGTTGTATCTGTTCCATAGGCAATGTAAGTTGTCTGAGGACGATACTTCGCATAATCCTTTTGAATATAAGATTCAATGTTTTTACTATCACAAATCAAGAGATCTGCATGTTTAACCATGAGTTGCTCTGAAATTTTCCAATACTTACGAACTGGAAGACTCCACTTTGCACGAAGCCATTCATGACCATCCGGGTTAACCATAAGGGTACCACCGATAGCCTTGATTTTCTTTTTAATACCTGAGATAAATGGACCAATTCGGCAGGCCAAAACATAAAAAATAGGTGCTTGGTCATTATTTTCCTTAGCAATCTCAATGGCCTTATTAAGAGCTGCGATGTCATAAGCGATGGCACGTGCAGGCCCGATATTTGGGACGTCAATATTGTAGCATTTAGCACCGTTATGTTCGAAAGTATCTGCTGTAATTCCTGATTTAGCAGAATTTTCACGCATACAAGCTACATAATATTGGATATCTTTGTCTTGTTGGAACTCTGTCAACTTCTCAACAAAGGTCTCAAATCCACCATATTTTGCTGGAATTCCCTTAGAACCAACGATATAAACTGTTTTTGTCATTTAATCACCATTAAAAGAAATGGAGAAAGCCATCACTTTGCTCCATCCTTCATTACTACTACTTTAATTGTTTTCAATAATATTTTGATATCGCGCCAGATTGTCCATCCGTCCATATAAGCAACGTCTAGTTTTACAACTTCATCAAAATCAGTAATTTCACTTCGACCGCTTACTTGCCAAAGACCAGTAATACCTGGTTTAAAGCTGAGGCGACGTTTTTGTTCCGGTGTATAAGATTCGTACTCATCCAATGTTGGTGGACGTGTTCCTACCAAGCTCATATCACCTTTTAGAACATTCCAAAATTGTGGAAGTTCATCAAGACTCGTTTTACGAATGAAATGTCCAATTTTGGTAATACGTGGATCATTGTCCATCTTAAACATACCACCAGACATTTGATTCTGTGCCATCAAATTCTTCTTGATTTCTTCCGCATCAACACGCATAGAACGGAATTTATAAAACTTGAAGATACGTCCATTTTCTCCCACACGATCTTGAGCAAAAATGGCTGGTCCTCCATCTTTACGAATAAGAGGATAAAGGAAGATTCCAACAATACCACAGAGCACCAAACCAACTAGAGCTCCACAGATATCGAGGAAGCGTTTCGCCAAGATATCTCCATAGCTATAAAAATGCGTAGAAAACGTAACAACTTTGAAAGGACCCAATTGTTGGATACGTTTTTCACCCTGACTCATAAATTCAAGGGCATTCAAATTAATGGATACTGGGATTCCCATAAGTTCAAATGGTGACGCATAATCCCAAATCTTGTACTGCTCACTTGGCAGATTAATCAAAACTTGGTCTACTACTGAGTGTGTCGCATATTCAATCAAATTTTCAGGTTTAACACTCTTGATAAAAGGATCAGTGAAATAAGGATTATCCAAGACACAAACGGCTGTAATCCTACCATCCATATTGTCTTTCATACGAAACAAAACATTTTCAAGACGTGCCTGATCAGAAATCAAGAGAATATTCTTGTTACTTTTACGACGTGTATAAATTGATGAGCGGAAATACTTAAGAACAGTATTTGTAACGTATAAGAGAACACCTGAAATCAGGGTGACGTAAAGAAGTCCGCGACGTGAGATTGAAAAACTTCCATCTGCAAAAAATGAGAGGAAAGTTGCAATTAGAGCAAATATGAAACAATATTTGACAGTTGCAATGAGTTCATCCAAGTAGCCTCTATACTTAAGATTTTCATAATAACTACTGATATAGTAAGACACTACATGTACGACACCTAAAAGGACAATGCTTCCTTGGGTAATCTCTGTATATGGTATTTTACTAGCTACCATGGCTGCGAAAACAACCACAACCAACTGTATAATACCAATTTCAATGCGACGAATTTCTTGTTTTTCTTTCACTCTAAACCCCTTTTTAATCTGTTAAGGTATAAGGAGCCGCATCATCCCCATTAATGCTATCCTTTTCTACGACGATGTGCTCTTGAATGACCTTCTTTTTGGTCAGATTTTTTTCCATACTCGCCATATGATCCGTAAGAACCATATGATCCATATTTATCAACTGTCATGTCAACTTTATTAAGGACGACTCCTAAGAACTGTGAACCACTTTGTTCCAATTGTTCGACCGCCTTAGTTACGAAACGACGTTTAATTTTTCCAGCTGCTGTAACCAAAAGACTGGCATCAGCCTGATGGGCAATAATAACAGCATCAATGACCAAACCAATTGGTGGCGTATCAATGATGACATAATCATAACGACTACGAGCAACTTCCATCAAATGTCTAAAATTGTCATTTTGCAAAAGACTTGTTGGATTAGGTGGTACAGGACCAGATGCAATGACATCCAAACCTGAAATATCAGTTTGACAAATCGTTTCATTTAAATCAGCATTTCCAGAAAGGAAATTTGAAAGGCCTTTATAAGGCTCATTTGATTTAAATGTACCTGACAAAACAGAGTTACGGGTATCCGCATCAATGAGAAGTGTTCGGAGCCCAACACTAGCAAATGAAATCGCCAAGTTAACAGATGTCGTTGATTTTCCTTCACCAGCTTCAACAGAGCTAACCGCAATCACTTTCATCTGAGCACCAGAAAATTGAATATTTGTGCGAATGGCATTGTAATACTCTTCTGTTTGTTTGGCAAAGTTTTCTTTAGATTTTACTAACTTTAATAGAGGCATTTCTTCTCCTTAAATTTTATCTGTATCAGGGACAATTCCAAGAAGTGTCATTCCAAGGGCATCTTCCACATCTTCTGGACGGCGAATGCGATCATCTAGGATTTCACGTACCAATACACCAACCACTGCAAGGAATCCTCCAAGCACTGCTCCAAGAAGCACATTACGTTTGATATTTGGTGAAGATGGTGACTCTGGCAATTTTGCTTCTTCAAGTGTTGTGACATCTTCAACTTTTGTCACGTTCTTGATTTTTTCTGAAGCAACTTCACGAACCTTATTGGCAAGTGTTTGCGCATCTTGACCAGTTTTAGCATTAACAGAAATTGAAATAAGACGAGTATCAGTAGGAATATTAACTGAAATCATTTTAGCAAGTTCTGCTTCTGTCATATTCAATTTTTCATCTTTGATAACTTCTGACAAGACATCGTTTGATGTAATAATTTCTTTGTAGTCTTTTGTCAAAAATGTACCGGCCTGCAAATCTTGAGCAGAAAGGTTTTTGCCATCATTAGCTTGATTAACCACATAAATACGTGTAGACGATGTATATGTTGGCTGAATGAGGAAGTAAGTTCCCAAGAAGGCAAAGACAGCGACATAAAAGGCTGTAAATAAAATAAATACTTTTTTAGTCCAAAGTTTTTGCAATAGTGCAAGTACATCGATTTCAACACGCTTCGTGTTTTCCTGAGTCATAGTTTCTCCTATATATATTGATTTTCAAGTAGTGTTTGTGGATTTTCGATAAAAAGGTTACGAGCACGTCTCGTTCCGTAAGTCTTTTCGATAATAGCGTAAGCATCTTTCATAAATGGTGGTCTTGGACCAAGATTATGCATGTCACTAGCAACCATATGAACCAAATTTTTCTCCAAGAAATAACGAACACGTTTTTTTCTTACTTTATCTTTATCTCCAAAGAGCTTTGGTTTTAGAACATGAGAGCTATTAACTTGAGTATAGCACCCCATGTTGATGATTTCTCGAACACGGTCAGCATTTTCTTCGAGGGCATCATAGCGCTCAATATGAGCAACAATAGGCGTTACCCCCGCTCGCAAAACATTACTAAGCCCACTATGAATTTCTTTCCAAGATGTGCGAGCACTAAACTCAATCAAAGCAAATTGAGTGTTGTGCATACGCGGAATAAGATTCTTTTCAAGTTTCTCCACAATGTCTGAGGTGTAATAAAGTTCACCACCATAATAAATAGTTAAGTCTGGATAAAGTGCTTCTGCTTCTGCTTTTACCTTAGAAAAGTTGGCAAAAATTTTATCCTCTGGAGTCTCAAACATTCCCTTACGACGGTGAGATGTTGAAACAATCTTACGTACCCCTTGGGCGTAGCTTTCACCAATGAGGTCTAAACTTTCTTCTAAAGTTTTAGGACCATCATCAACATCAAAAACAATATGTGAGTGAACGTCAATCACTTATTTTTCCTCCATCAGATTTTTGATAGCTTGAGAGGCACTTGCCACACTCGAATCATCTAGTTTCATCATGTAAAGACTAGAATTTGGCATAGCATAAGAGGTCAATTGACCAGTAGAACCAGTACCAGTTACTGCTTGAGACGTTACTGTAAATTTAGAGCCTGAATCAAGTTGTGTATTGGCCAAAGCATTAATGGTATCCAAAGACATATTTGTCTGAACAGAGTCTTGGAGATTATTAACGATTGAAGTAAAGTTTGATACAGATTTTAGAGAAGCCAACTTGTTTACAATCGCAGAAATAACTTTCTCCTGGTTTTTACCACGGTCATTATCTCCGCCATCTAAACTATAGCGTTCACGAACAAATCCAAGTGCTTGCTCTGAATTCATTTGGATATCTCCAACTGGGAAATCAAACTTCCCATGAAGACTTGTGAAAGCTTGATCATTATGGACTGTCACACCACCAAGTTGGTCAATCAACTTAAGGAAAGATGTGAAGTTAATTCGGGCATAGTAATCAATCTTAATACCATAAAGATTTTCCAGAGTTTGTTCAGATGTTTCAACGCCATAAATACCTGCGTGGGTTAATTTATCATACTGGTCTGCCCCACCACCAGGAATCTTAACGTATGCATCACGTGGAGTAGTCGTCAAGAGAATCTTATGTGTATTCATGTTTACTGTCATAATGATATTGACATCTGAACGTGACACTGTTGAAATTGAACCGTAGGTATCAATACCACTAATATAAATATTGAAGACTTTTGAATCTACTTGTTTTGCAGAGTTACTATTCTTCTTTTTAATTTTATAAGTATAAATTGTTTTTAGATTTGAAGCATAATTACTATCGACAGACTCTAATAGGCTAGCATAAGAGCCACTCAAGACCATAGCTTTAGATTTGCCAGACTTAAGATTATCATAAGCTTCTTGATATGAGGCAACATCATCAACTTTAACATCAACTTTTTTATCTTTTTTGAGAGCTGACATCAAGGTCTCGATATTGTTCTTATCAACCTTAGTAGGTGCCTGTACGCTAGTAAGCTGGCTCACATCTTTGATGTCACTTTCCTTAGGAACCACGATGCTCATTTCTACTTCAGAAAATGCTGCCGTCTGATTCATACGGTTAGTGATGTCAATCATTTGTTTAAAACCAAAAATACCAACCAGAGAAACTAGCGAGAAGATAACCAGTACAACCGTTGTCACTAGTGGTGATTTCTTAGTCTTCTGAAGGAAGATGCTAATAGCAAGAACTACCAACAAACCAATGGTGATAATGATGTTCAAAAACCTAAAGGATAGGAAATTATAATTGAACATGGTGAATAATAAGACCAATGCTAAAATAGCATACAGAATGGTCAACCCAACGTTGACCATCCCCCACGATCTATTACTCGTACGTTTTTGCTTACGATTCGTACGCGAACTCATATAAATTGCTCCTATAAATTAAAATTAGACATTTCCCATTATTATTATAACATTACTATAACTTCATTTCAATTGTCATTCTTTTTAAAAAAGAAGAAACCGTTTTTCATTATGATATCAAGCATTTAATTTCTATCATTTTTCATTGTTTTGTAAGTTGTTTTTCACATTTTTAGTGGTTGTTTTTTAAATTGTCGGATATTTACTTATTTCTTAAAAGCATCTTTCTTCCGAATATTTTTATTTTTTTCTAGTAGTTTGAAAAATTTTAACCTATTGTCACTTCAAATAGATATTAGCTACAACAGAAAAGGACGACCAAATGGCGTCCTTTTACAAACTAGTCTGCAATTAGTGTTTCAAGACCAACTTTCATCATATCAGTGAAAGTATTTTGACGTTCCTCAGCTGTTGTGTCCTCATCTGGATTAACCAAACTATCAGAAATAGTCATGATGGCAAGAGCATCTACTTGGTGTTGAGCTGCAAGGTAGTAAAGTGCTGCTGCTTCCATTTCTACAGCTTTCACACCCCATTTACCAAGCTCGATGTTCTTTTCACCATAGTTCGAATAGAAGACGTCAGAAGACAAGACATTACCAACATGTGTAGTCATACCAAGCTCTTTAGCAATGTGGTACGCCTTATCTAAGAGATTGAAACTTGCAATTTGTGGGAAATCGTATTGTGGCCAATCGTTACGAATAATGTTAGAGTTTGTCGCTGCCGCTTGCGCTAGAACTAACTCACGAACGTGAACATCCTCATTCAATGAACCAGCAGTTCCCACACGGATCAATTTTTTAACCCCGTAGTCAACTATAAGCTCACGAGCATAGATAGAGATAGATGGCATCCCCATTCCAGTTCCCATTACTGAGACACGTTCACCTTTGTATGTTCCTGTGTAACCAAACATATTACGAACTTCATTGAAACATACAGCGTCTTCGAGAAAATTCTCGGCAATGAATTTCGCACGTAAAGGATCTCCAGGTAGGAGAATTTTATCAGCAATTTCACCTTGCTTAGCAGCAATATGGATAGACATAATATAAGATACCAAGGGCGTTAAAGAGGCAAAGTAAAAATAGGAAATCCGACAAAGATGCTTCGCATCTAGGAGGATTTATCTTTTTTACACAGCCTCTAGCCCGGGTTCAGTTTCAAACCCGAACTACCCTTCCTTTCATTTTTTATATACAGGACAGGCGACAGAGAACAAAGTAATAATAGGAAACTGACGACGCATTATAAATGCTAGACAGTTTATCTTTTTACTTCGTTCTCCGCCCGTATTCAATTTAGTGAATACAGTTAACCCGTCCTTTCTTTTTTTGATGGTAAAAGAGCAACCTAAACACACTATCTACCATTCTTAAGTTTTATTTTTAAATAATTTTTCTACTATTATATAGTTGATAAATAATTACTTTTTTTAAAGTGGATTAAGCTTGAGTCAATGAATCAAGAAAATCATATAACTTCTTGTTCATTTCTGAATAATCGTTGGTACGCAATTGTTCAGGTGTTTGAACAAAAGGTAACTCCTTATTTTGCTTACGCAAGTGTTCTTCGCCATCCGCAGCTATTAGCAAATCAATGGCTTGGTAATCAAACTCTAGGTGTGCTTGGAAGGCATAGTGTTTAGGACTAAAGCGAATAATTTGACGTGGACAACCTTGACTAGTAGCAAGAACAACAGCATTATCAGTCACTCCAGGCATATCACCATGCCAGTGGCCGGTATTGAGAGTTGTGCCAAAACCTTTGACATGCTCATCAGCTAATCCATCATCCGTAAGTGTTATTGGAAACACACCAATTTCTCGTTCTGGACTATGCTCATACTTACCACCATAGGCTACAGACAGAAGCTGAGCTCCCAAACATACACCAACAATATAGATATCAGCAGCAATTGCTTTTTGCATAAATGCAATCTCAGCGTTTGGGTCATAATAAGGAAAGGTCTGACGATCCTCATCAGGTGACTGAGGACCACCCATCACAATTAGAAAATCAATACCTTCAACGGTTTCAGGAAGGACCTCTTCCTCATATACCTTGGTTGATGTGATATTATGCCCACGGTCTTGAGCCCATTTTAAATAGGCTCCTGGAACTTCAAACGTTTCGTGTAAGATAAAATGAATATTCATTGTTTTTTCTTCCATTTATTATTAATTATCCTTGATAGTAGACTCGCTAAGATTAGAGGAACTGCTACCAGCCCTCCTTGACCAGTAAAACCTAGAACTAAGGCTATTCCCGTCAGAGGAGCATCCAAAGTTGTTACTAAAAATATGGTTGCACCAAGTAACATTCCTAGATTAGGATTTAGGGATAAACCAAAAGTCTCAAGACACCTTGTTAATAAGAAACCAAATCCGACACCTAAAGTAAACGAAGGCGTCAGTGTCCCTCCATAAGTACCTGACCATAGCAACAAGCACACAATAAGCCCTTTGATTACTAGCAAAATCGGAAGGTATTCCGAAGTTCCTCCAGAGAACATCCATTGTGCTAGAACCTGACCATTTCCCATGATTATAGGATAGAAAGCTACAATACCACCTAATATTATAAAAGAGACGGGCATGGTCCAGAGAATATGTTTATCTGTTGTACGACTTTTACTCGCCTTTTTAGCTAAAACTTTAAATATAAGAGCAAGCGGAGTTACAAACAGCGTCAAAACAAGAATCTGTATCAAACTAGTAGGATGTAAGCTTACTTTATCAACTAAATATATAGCTTTCCCACCAACAATTGGACGAGCACAATAAGCTGACAAATAGGTTGTCACAAGAATGATACCAATGTTTTTCAGTTTCCAAGCAACTCCCAAAGTTTCCAAAACAAACAGTGTACTGGCAAAGGGAACTTGGTAAACCGCAGCTAAACCTGCTCCTGCACCACATGCAATCATGAGTTGTCTTTCAGGAATTTCTAAACCCAGTTTTTTTGATAAACTGCCAGCACATAAGGCACCTAATTCTCGTGGAGCTGCTTCCTTGCCTACCGAAGCACCTACTCCAACGATTGCTACTTGAACCAAAGCATGTAGACTTTGGCCAAGAAAATTTGGACTCTTCTTGCCAACGAGTTGCTTAGCTTTATTAATTGAAAGAATAGACACTCGTCGCTGAAGGAAATACCAAAAGATACTAGCTAAGACACCAGCTACCACTATAACTACGAAGCGTCGATAAGCACTTATAGAGTTAAATTGTAACAAGAGATCTGACGTATCGTTACCAAAAGCAAGAAATTTTATAAAATCTAAAAGATAGTGGCAAAGAATACCAATCAGACCAGAAGCTATTCCGGTTGTCAAAACAGCCAAACTTAACCTAATCGACTTGGGGAGCCAAGTCAAACTCTTTCTCTCTTTATTACCCATATATTAGAGTATGGCTAAAATTGCTTTAACCAACTTTTCCTACTGCCTTTTGAGTAGGGTCAATCCCTTCTTTGTTTTTATTTCATAGTAAGGCAATCTCGTGCTGAATTAGAAAAACTAAAACTAGCTTTCATTCTTTGACCTTTTTAACTATATTCTAGTCTTAATGATTTTGTTCTATGTTATAAGTAGTTTATCTCTGAATGACCTAAAGTTGTTCTTAACAAAGCAAGTGGCAAACTGTAAATTGTTTTATTATATTGCGACACCATTTCATTGTAGTGTAATTTTTGATTAGCAACAAGTACTTCTGACTCTTTAATCTCAGCAATCAAATCCTTTATACTTTGATCAGCTGTAATATTTGTATCTCTTTCGATTTCCTCTATAATTTTATTCTTCGTTTCCTCTAGTTTAGTAGAGTATTCATGTTTAGAAAAATTGCCAGACTCACCGTAAGACTTCCGCTTAGATTCTGAATGATTAGCTTTGTTTTCATCGTTAGTCAAATTGTTGACAGACTTTTTTTCCTCTAACAATTCTGAAACATTTTTTCTAACAGACATTTTTAACTCATGGTCTACAATCTTATCAGTCAGCTCTCGCAGTTGTACAATCAATTTTTCCACATACTGCTCTTTAATTTCAATTGCACTGTATGATGATTTAATTGACTCTTTTAAGTTAACAACTTTATGGTATTGAAATAGAAACACTATTATGATATAGCTTAAAACTGCAAATACGATAGATGCTCCTTGAAATGGTTCATAATCTATCTCACTACCACTTGTATCTATAGCAGAAAATATAACCAACCAAACCATGGTCAGGAAAGCAATTATAAAAACTCCACGAATGATACGAAATAATGGATTATTCATTAAGTTTGACATCAATTATTCCTTTTTAAAGTTCAGCCAAAATAGCTTTCAGCAAGCCTTTGAAATCCCCTTTAACACGTTCTGTCACTTCCACAACTTCTTCGTGATTGAGTTCTTCTTGGAAACCAGCCGCAAAGTTGGTAATACATGAAATACCAAGAACTTTCAAACCAGAATGTGCTGCAACAATGACTTCAGGGACAGTTGACATCCCAACAGCATCTGCACCAAGAGTCTTATAAGCACGAATTTCAGCTGGAGTTTCGTAAGTTGGACCAGTCACACCGATATAGACACCATCATCTAATTTAATGCCCAATTTGTCAGCAACTCGATGTGCAGTCTCACGGTATTCTGGAGTATACGATTTAGACATATCAGGGAAACGAGGACCAAAATCATCCAAGTTTTCACCAATCAATGGGTTTTGACCAGTCATGTTGATGTGGTCAGTGATGGCCATCAAAGTGCCTGGACCAAAGCCGATACCACCTGCTGCATTGGTTACAACAACTCCTTCGCATCCAAGAGCTTTCATAACACGTACAGGAAAAGTAACTACTTCAAGCGGATTTCCTTCATAAAAATGGAAACGTCCTTGAAGAGCTAAAACCTTACGTCCAGACAAAGTTCCATAAACAAGTTTTCCAGCATGACCGACAACCGTTGATTGTCCCCAGTTTGGAATATCCGCATAGTCAATGACAACTGCGTCTTCAACTTCTTCAGCCAACTCACCAAGTCCAGAACCCAAAATTAAACCAAACTCAGGTTTTTCAATTCCTTTACTTTCCAAAAATGCTTGAGTAACTCTAATTTTTTCAAGTAGCGACATGTTAATTCTCCCTTAATTTTATTTCATTCTTAAAAACTGACCAATTTTTGAAAAAGTTCTTGCATTTCGAATGGTTATAGAAGGATAAAAAGGTGCTTTCAATAGCTTCTTATGATAAGCCGTTTGGTTATAGCTTGATTTATCAAATTTACCCCAGTAGATCCCAAGTTGACCAAGATGAATAATTTCATCTCCTAACTCTAAAGACTCAATAACATTCCTCATTTCGTTCTTATCAAGTCTTTCAGTATATAAGAGGACATCTTTTCTATAGAAATCATTTTCCCACCACTTAGGTAAAGATGCCACTTCATTTTGGTAATCTTCTAGAGTAAAAAGAGAAAACACCTTAATAAATGGATAAGTCTTATTAAGAAATCTCTCTAAAACTAAGAGGAGTTCCACTTTCATCAAGGATGAATCGAAGAAAAAATTTCCACTATTTATATAGGAAGAAACATTTGACATCCCAAGTTCTTTTAACTCATGACAAAATTCTTCCATGACTACCTTGTGACGACCACCAACGTTTATCCCACGAACCAAAAATGCATAGCGCTTCATTTTAGACAAGTTTATCCAAGAAGCTTTCACCAATCATGGCTTTATCTACACCAAAGTTTTCAGCGACAGTTGCTGAGATGTCAGAGAAATGACCTACTGGAATAAGTCCATTTCCTTTGAATGATGGGCTATAAGCCAAGAAAGGAATATATTCACGAGTATGGTCTGTACCTGCATAAGTTGGATCATTTCCGTGGTCTGCTGTAATCATCAAGAGATCATCTTCACGCATGGCAGCAATGATTTCAGGCAAACGTTGGTCAAATTCGTGCAAACAATCACGATATCCATGTGGATCACGACGGTGTCCATAAAGGGCGTCGAAGTCTACCAAGTTTGTGAATGAGAAGCCATGTTTGAAATTTTCAGAAGTCATAGCTTTAATCAAATTATCAATACCATGGCTATTTGATTTGTTGTGGCCCATATCGTGGTTAATACCAGCTCCGTTGAAAATATCATTGATTTTACCAACGGCATAAGTATCAATACCAGCTTCATTCAATTTATCCAAAACAGTTGGTGCAAATGGTGAAACAGCCAAATCTCGACGATTAGATGTACGAGTGAAGTTTCCAGGCTCACCAACGTAAGGACGAGCAATGATACGCCCTAGAAGAGCTGGACGCTCAAGGGTAATTGAACGCGCATATTCACAAATACGATACAACTCATCCAATGGAATAATGTCTTCGTGTGCAGCAATTTGAAGAACTGGGTCAGCTGAAGTGTAAATAATCAATTCACCAGTTTCCATTTGACGAGGTCCAAAGTCTTCAATAACAGCTGTACCTGAGTATGGTTTATTAGCTTCACGAATGACTTTACGACCTGAGAATTCCTCAATTTTAGTGAGAATTTCTTCTGGGAATCCGTTCCAGAAGGTATCAAAAGGTTCAGTAATATTGAGACCCATGATTTCCCAGTGACCAGTCATCGTATCCTTACCAAGAGAAACTTCCTGCAATTTTGTTGCATAACCAGTTGGGTTACTTTCTGCTGGTACTGTTTTCAAAGGTGTTTCACGAGGAATATTTCCTAGACCAAGCTTAGCCATATTTGGCACATTCAATCCTACTGATTTAGAGATATGACCAAGGGTATCTGAAGCACCATCTGGCACACCTGCATTGACAAAGTCATTGGCATCTGGAGCAGCACCAATTCCTACTGAATCAAGAACGACTAAATGCATTCGGTTAAATTTGGACATAATAACACCACAAAGAGATAAAATCTTTTCGAAATTACCTCTTGCCTTTCTATATTATTTAATAGTTTGACAAAAATTAATTAGTCTTCCTCATTAAAAGTGAGGGGAAATCAAAATTGGACTAGGCCTTGACTTCAACGACCTTAACACCGTCTTTTCCTGCAACGATGACTTTGTTAACCATACCATTGAACAATCCATGATCGACAACACCTGTCATAGCTTTTAGTTCTTCACCAAGAGTTACTGGATTTTCAATCTTACCTAAATCAAGATCGATGATATAGTTCTTCATATCTGTAACAAAGCGATTACCTTCCTCCGTAAGTCGGAATGATGGCTTATAGCCCTTCGACTCAAAGACACGATAGAGACGATCAGCACCATATTGAACCACTTCAACTGGTAATTTGAAAGCACCTAATTGATTAACCATTTTTGACTCATCCACCACCCAGATATATTCTTTCGTAGGTGTAGCGACGATTTTTTCCATCAGAAGGGCACCACCGCCACCTTTAATCCCATTGAGTTGAGGGTCTACTTCGTCGGCGCCATCAACAGTAACATCAATACTGTCAATATCATCCACTGCCTTCAAAGGAATACCTAAACCTTCAGCTTGTTTAGTGGTTTGACTGGATGTCGTTACTCCAACAACACTAAGGCCTTCTTCCTTAATACGACGGCCAATTTCCTCCACGAAGAAATAAGCTGTTGACCCTGTACCGAGTCCAACAACCATTCCATCTTCAACGTATTTGGCAGCGGTTACGCCAGCGATTTTCTTAAGTTCTTCCATGCTCGTCTCCTTGCATCTTTCTATAATAGTCGTTCAAAATAATTATAACATGTTTCAACAGTAAATAGAAATGATACGAGGGAGTAAAACCTAGCAAAAATAAAAACTAGATTCTAAATAGAATCTAGTTTTGATGGGGAACTAATTTAATAGCACCACTTAATCTTCTTTACGACGTTTGAAGAATCCTACAAAGGCTGCAAAAATCATTGAAAGAAGTCCAATAAATCCAGCATTGCTAGTGTGCTCACCAGTTTGTGGCAACTCAGCTTGAGGCACTACAGGAACTTCAGTATCTGGAGTTGGTGTAGTTGGCGGTGTCACTGGAGTTGGAGGAGTAACAGGTGTTGGTGGTGTTTGTGGAGTCGGTGGTGTTGGTGGTACCACGTGAGACTCTCTCTCAACGACATAGTTCTTGTGCCATACAACACTTGGTTTTTCAGGAGTTTTAGGTTCTACTGGTTTAGCAGGAACTTCAACTACTTTCGGTGTTGGTGGCGTTGGTGCCGTTGGACCTGTTGGTGGTGTTGGTTCAACCGGTTTTTCTGGAACTTCAACCACTTTTGGTGTTGGTGGCGTTGGTGCCGTTGGACCTGTTGGTGGTGTTGGTTCTTGTGGTTTACCAGGTACTTCAACTACCTTTGGAGTTGGTGGCGTTGGTGCCACTGGCTCTTTTGGTGGTGTTGGTGGTGTTGGTTCTTGTGGATTGATACCAACTGTTTTAATAACTGGTTTAACCGGTGCTGTTGGTGGTGTTGGTGCCTTAGGTTCTTCAGGTTTTTCACCTGGATTCTTAGGCAAACCAAGATTAGAGTTGATTGCGAACCAATATACTGTTGGTGCACCATCAGCATTTGCACCTTCAGCAGTAAATACCAAGTGACCATTTGTCATCTTGATACCTGCACCTCCATAATAGAGGTAAGGTGAATCAGCGTTATCCCAACCTGTCAATTCAGACGTTGTCTCACCATTAAAGACTGCACCATGGTCAATGTATTGGTTATCATTGACTGATGTTACTTCTTTAGTAGCAGCATCATAAGTAACTGATGATTTTGGAATAGCGATGAATTGGTTATCACCAATATTTACATATTCTTGGTGACGTGTTGATTGGTATTTTTTCTTAGGTGTGAATGTAATCAAACCAGTTTCAGCAGAAACGCTGTACGAACCAATAACATCATCTTTATCACCAAATGTATAATCTTGGTTACCAAGAGCGTGTCCATTACCACTACCTGAAGCATTAAGAGTTGTTACATCAGATGGAATTTCACGTGAGACAACCCATTCTGAACCATTCCAGTCAGTGATAGGAACAACTACCTTAAGCGGGTTCTCATCAGAAATGTTAACAGTAGCGCCACCGAAATCAGCGTATCCAGATTTAGTAACAACTTCACCGTTTTGGATTGCCAAAGTAGAGCCATCTGCGTAAGGATTATATGTACCGCGGACAGTATTACCATTAACGTCTTTCGCTTCTACTGTAAGTGGACGTGGGCGCTCAGATGTTTCAACATAAGCTGCACCATTCCAGTGGTTTAGTGAGTTAAGTGCTACGATAGCATTACGCTCACTAAGGTTGAACATTTTACCATCTTTATCGTAAAACTCAACATCTACTGCTACTTTAACTGGTTTATCTTGATCAGTTGATGCACCAACTGTCATAGTTACTGTTGGATCCTTACTGATTTTCGCGATACCTTTTCCGTCATTTGATGGAAGGCTAACAATCTCGTAGCGGTAAACAACACGTTTGATTGCTGATGCTTCATTCTCAACAATCATGCTTGATTGGTTCAAACCATCATATGTAACAACAAATTTGTCACCTTCTTTAACTTGAACCCACTCGTCTTCAGTATTTGTCCAAGGGCTATTTGAAACAATGTCAGATGCTTGTAACTTGTTAGAGTCATATTGGAAAACATTACTTGTGTTAAGACGCTCTTGCGCTTCTTTTGTCAAGTAGTTGCTTACACCTTCAACTTTGTGTGTTGCATCGTTTTCACGTTGGAAGGTCAATTCTTGAACAACTTCAGCATCTTTAAGGTTACGATATACAGGATCATTCATGTATTTATCGTAAGCTGTTTTAGCTTCTTGGTATTGTTTAAGTGCTGTTTGGTAGACAGCTAATTTGTTTTGATACTCAAGGTATTCTTGGTCATATTTAGCTTTTTGCTCATTGTAGACAACCAAGGCTGCTTCGTATTTAGCTTTAGCATCAGCATTGTATTTTTCAATAGCTTGTTTTGTTTCAAGATCTGCTTCATAAGCTGTTTTCTTAGCGTTATAAAGTTCAAGATTCTTGTCATATGCTGCTTTTTCTACATCATATTTAGCTTTTGCTTCATTATATGCTGCTAGCTCAGTTTGATATTTAGCTTCAGCTTCAGCGTTACGTTTTTCAGTAACAACTTTTTCAGCTACTTTATTATCATAATTAGCTTTTTCAGCATTGTATTTGGCTTTATCGCTATTGTACTGTGCAAGAGCTGCTTCATAATCAGCTTTTGCTTGGTTATAAGTTGCCAATTCTGCTTGGTATTTAGCTGCAGACAAGGCATTTTCTTTATCAGCTGCTTCTTTTTCTGCTACCTTAGCATCATAAGTAACTTTCTTAGTCTTGTACTCTGAAAGAGCTGAGTCATAAGCTTGCTTAGCAATTTGGTATTGCTCTGAAGCTTTATCATAAGCTGTTTTTTCAGTATCATATTTAGCCTGAGCTTCAGCGTTTGTTTTATCAGCAAGTGCTTTCTCAGCTAATTTGGCATCGTAGTTTGCTTTTGCTTTATCATAGTCAGCTTTATCTGACTTGTATTGTTCTTTAGCCGCTTTATAATCTGAAACGACTGTATTGATTTTCTCTGCTTGTGCTTTATTATCTGCAGCAGCTGCTTCAACAGTTTCTTTGGTTTGAGCAGGTTCTTCCTTAACCTCAACCCCTTCGTTAGTTGCAGCTGTTTTTGCAGCTTCTAAGCTTGTATTTGTTACTTCACTCGTTGTAACAGTTGTGTTGCCTTCTTCAGTAACGTTAACAACCTTCTTCTCAGTTGAATCTGCTACGGCAGAAGTGCTTTCTTCAACAGCATCTGTTGCTTCAACTGCTGGTGTTACTGAATCTGTAGATGTTGCCACTTCATCAGCGCTTGCATTTGAAGCTCCTACTGCAAGAACTGCAGTCCCCAAAAGAACAGAAGCTGCACCAAGGCTAGACTTTCTGAGTGAATAACGTTGTAAATCCTTTTTCCCCATTTAAATTACGTCCTTCTAAATTTAGTTATGTTCATATTCTAACAAAAGAAAGAACCTTGTCAATTTGAGATATCTCATAAAAACATCCATTCCTTTAAATTCTATTAGATTCTTAAATTCAAATACTTTTTAATATCAAAGTATTTGATAGATAAAACCCTATAATAAATAGTGTTTTCGTTGTAAATAGAAGGTTTAATTTTATAATATCCATGATGATTCACTTTAATGTTTTTTTATTGAAAAAATCATGAAAAACAAGCGATAATAAGCTTTCATTTTGATTTTCATTGTGATATTTAGCTTTCGGATAGCTATCTTCCTAGATTCTCTCCTTTATCTTCCTATATTAGTTTTAACATTCAAACTTATTTTAAAAGGCAAACATCTATTAATAAGTAACTAAAAAAGACTAGAAGTCTTGCATAACAAAACAACCTAATCTTTTATTTTATCTTATTAATGTTTACGTTTGCGAGCTGACCATAAACCTGTAAGTGCCATTGTAAGCAAGCCTACACCAGTTACAGATGCTAATTTTTGGTTAGAATCACCTGTTTCTGGCAATTGTCCACTATTAGTTCTTTCTGTTTCTTGCTTAGCAATCACAGAAGAAGTTGGTGTAACACTTGGTCCTGTAGGTGTTCCAGGAGTTTTTGGTTTTTGAGGAGTTGTTGGTGGCGTTGGCACTGGACGAGTTACTCGCTCAACAAGATAATTTTTATGCCATTTCACCTTAGGAGCTACAAGTTCTTTAGGTGAAACAGGTTTATTAGGAACATTAACTGTAACCATAGTTGGTGGTGTTGGAGCTTTAGGCTCTGTTGGTGGCGTTGGTTTCGTTGGCTCACCAGGTACCTCTACAACTACTGGTGTAGGTGGTGTTGGTGCCTTAGGTTCTACTGGAGCCGTAATCTTACGTGGCTCTGCTGGCACTTCAACTACTGTCGGAGTTGGTGGCGTTGGTGCCTTAGGCTCTGTTGGTGCCTTAGGTTCCTCACTCTCAACTGTAACCACTGTGTAGTTAGGTTCTGTCGGTGGTGTTGGTGCTTTAGGCTCTTCTGGTTTGCTTGGTTCCGCAGGAACTTCAACTACTGTCGGAGTTGGTGGCGTTGGTGCCTTAGGCTCTGTTGGTGCTGTTGGCTCCTCAGCATCAACTGTCACTACTGTATAGTTAGGTTCTGTTGGTGCTGTAGGGGCAGTTGGTGGTGTTGGTTCTGTTGGTACTGCTGGAAGAACTTCCAATGTAATCGTTGGTGGAGTTGGAGCCTTTGGTTCTTCAGGAGCCGTTGGCTCTTTTGGCGCTTCACCTGGATTTTTTGGAATACCAACATTTGAGTTAATCGCAAACCAGTAAACCGTTGGTTGACCAGCAGCATTAGCTCCATTGGCCGTAAATACCAAGTGACCATCAGCCATCTTCAATCCTGCTCCACCATAATAGAGGTATGGAGAAGATGGATTGTCCCAACCTTCAAGAGTCGTTGAAGATTCACCATTAAAGATTGATCCATGTTCAATGTATTGGTTATCTTTAAATGATGTTACCTCTTTTGTAGCAGAGTCATAAGAAACACTTGAATTTGGAATTGGAATATATTTATTGTTTCCAACATTTACAGACTCTTGGTGCTCCACATTTTCAAACTTTTTCTTAGGAGTAAAGATGATACGTCCAGAAGTTGGATCAATCGTATAAGAACCGATAACATCATCTTTACCATCTAGAGCGAACTCATCTGTTCCAATAGAGTGACCGTTCCCAGCACCTGAAGCATTGACTGAAGTTGCGTCAATAACAGTATCTTCACTGACTGTAAATTCACTACCATTCCACGTTGCTTTTTGTGCCACAATCTTGATCGGATTTTCAGCAGAGATAGTGACATCCGCAGTACCAAAGTCAGCTGTTCCATTTTTAACAAGAACCGCATTGTTTTCAATGCTCATTGATGAACCATCTGCATACGGATCCCAAGTTCCACGAACAGTGTTACCATCTTTATCTTTGGCTTCTACTGTAAGAGCACGAGGTTTATCCCCACTATCTACATAAGAAGCACCTGTCCAGTGGTTGAGAGAGTTCAAAGCTACAATAGCATTGTGTTGTGTCAAATCAAACTTATTGCCATTACCATCATAGAATTCAATATCAACAGCAACTTTAACGGGTTTATTTTGGTCTGTTGAAGCACCGACTGTTAGTGTTACAGTTGGATCCGAGCTAACAGCTGCAATTCCTTTACCGTCATTTGATGGGAGACTCAAAATCTCATAGCGGTAAATCACGCGCTTAATTGGATGCATATCCGTATTTTCACGCATGCTTGACTGATTCAAGTTGTCATAAGTAACAACAAATTTATCGCCTTCCTTAACTTGAATGTACTCAGTTTCATTATTTGCCCAAGGACTAGTTGCTACAATATCTGAAGCTTCCAATTTATTGGAATCATACTGATGTACATTGCTTGTATTCAAACGAGCTTGAGAATCACGAGTGAGATAAGCGCTGATGCCATTGATAGTATGAATGGCTCCACCTTCACGTTGGAAGGTCAAATCTTGAACAGTTTCTACATCTTTTAGATCTTGGAAACCATTATCATTCATGTACTTATCATAGGCTGCTTTAGCATCTTTGTACTGTGCCAAAGCTGTTTGATATTCAGCAAGTTTTGTTTGGTAGGTAGCAAAATCTTTGCCGTATTGCTCTAAATCTACATTGTATTTTGCAAGCTCAACCTCATACTTAGCTTTTGCAGCATCTTCTTCTGCTTTAATAGCAACAAGTTTATCATAGGCTGCTTTATCTTGGTCGTATTGCGTTTTCTTAGCTTGGTATTGTTGTAAATCTTTGTCATATTGCGCTTTAGCTGTATTGTAAACAGCCATTTCCGCATCGTACTTAGCTTTTGCTTCTGCATTGGCCTTATCCGCTGCTGCTTTTTCAGCTACTTTGGCATCGTAGGCTGCTTTAGCTGTATTATAAGTCGCTAAATCAGTTTGATATTTTTCATAAGCTGTATTGTATGCAGTAAGATCCTTTTCATATTGCTCTTGAGCAGCCTTATCCGTAATTTCTGCTTGCGTTTTCTCAGCTACTTTCACATCATAGGCTGCTTTTTTCGTGTTGTATTCAGCTAGAGCTGTATCATACAGAGCCTTATTTGCCTTATATTCAGACAAAGCTGCGTTGTATGTGACCATTTCTGCATTATACTTAGATTTAGCTTTTGCATTAGCTGCATCAGCTGCTGCTCTTTCGGCTACTTTAGCATCATAGGCTGCTTTAGCAGTCTTGTAGGCAGCCAAATCGGTTTGATATTTTTCGTAAGCGGCATTATAAGTAGCTAAATCTTTCTCATACTGTTCTTGAGCAGCCTTGTTTTCAATTTCTGTACGAACTTTTTCAGCTACTTTAGCATCATAAGCTTCCTTCTCGGCATCATATTTTGCCTTGTCTTTGGTATACTGAGCCATAGCAGCTTCATAGTTCTTTTTAGCAGTTTCATAAACAGCCAACTGTACCTTGTAATCGGCTTCTGATTTAGCATTAGCTGCATCAGATGCTGCTTTTTCTGCTACTTTAGAATCATAAGTCAATTTTTGAGTATTATACTCTTCCAATGCTGCGTCATAGGCTTTTTTATCAGCTTGATATTTAGCTAATCCTTTTTCATAAGCAGCTTGATCAGTATCATACTGTGCTTTAGAAGCAGCGTTTGCTTTATCAGCTGCTGCTTTTTCAGCCACTTTAGCATCGTACTCAGCCTTAGCTTTATCATACTCAGCTACATCTTTTTTGTGGTTTTCTTTTGCTTTCTGATAATCCGAAACAACCGTGTTAATCTCTTTTGATTGAGCTTGATTGTCAGCTATAGCACCCTCTAGGGATGTATGTGTTTGAGGTGCAGTTTCTTCGACTTCTACCCCTTCTTTTACCGCAGAAGTTTTAGCATCCTCAAGACTATCAGTTGTAACAACACTTGTTGTTACAGTGGTATTTCCTTCTTCTTTGACAGAAACAACTTGCTTCTCTGAATGATCAACAGTCGTTGCCGGATCGGCAGCAGTATCTGTTAGCACAGAAGCACTAAGTGGTGTATCAGTAGCAGCTGAAGTTGAAACCTCATCTGCCTGTACACCAGTTGCCCCCATCGCAAGAATGGTTGTACCCAAAAGAACAGAAGCAGCCCCAAAGCTATACTTCCTGATTGAAAAACGTTGTGAATCTTTTCTTCCCATATCACAAATTTCCTTCTAAATTTTCTTAACACCTAAAGTCTATCACTTTTAAACTTTCTGTCAATGGAATTGTCTTAATATTTTTAAAAATTTACACTCATTTTCAATTTATAAGTATTATTTAATTGATTCTTTAGTTTAAAAGGATAGCTACCTTAATTTTATATGTTACTTCTTCTGAAAATTAGAATTAAATTGCACTGTATAAGCTAAGTATTAAAATTTTGTTAATTATTTTTGCGACTCTTTTTGTTAAAGTATCAAAAAGAGCCCCAAGGGGCTCAAATCTTTATATCATTTGGACATGTTCTAAATGTTGCTTCATTAATTTGATAACAATACCTAATGACAACCCAAGTTCATATATCAGAAATCATTGACTTAAGATTTTTTTGACCAAGGCCTTCAAATCTGGAACTACTTCTTCCATAAACCATGGATTTTTGGCTTGCCATATATTATTTCTAGGAGAGGGATGAACGAGAGGAAAAAACTCTGGGAGATAATCTTTATAATGCTTAACTGTATCCGTTAATTTTGCCGATGATTTTTGATGTAAATAGTAACGCTGTGCATAGTTACCTACTAATATCGTCAATTGAATATCAGGAGCTAAAGCAAGAACTTTCTCATGCCACTTATCTGCAAATCCTTTGCGAGGAGGTAAATCACCTGATTTTCCATGACCTGGGAAATAAAAATCCATTGGCACAATAGCAAACATGCCAGATTCATAAAATTCTTCGCGTGAAACCCCCATCCAATCCCTGAGATTATCACCGCTAGGATCATTCCAATAAAGGCCGGACTCTTGCGCACGAATACCAGGAGCTTGTCCTACGATATTAATTCGTGCCGTTTTTGGAATGGTAAACAAGGGTTTTATACCTTGTTCCGTAAAGGCTTTATTTTGTTCATCGGACATGATTGCTTGTGTTAATTCTTCAAGTGTTTCCATATTTTCCTCCTCAAAAAAGAGACAAAACTGTCTCTCTTTTTTATTTGATTAACTCATAGATAGCTTCTGCATAAATGGCAGCTGCACGGTACAAGTCTTCAACCTCAGTAAACTCATTTGCTTGGTGCATCGTGTTGACATAACCAGGGAACATAGCTCCATAGGCAACACCACGTTTGAGGAGACGTCCAAATGTTCCACCACCAATAATTTGTTCATGACCTTTAAGTCCTGTTTGTTTCTCATAGACTGAAAGAAGAGTCTCTACCATAGGATCATCAACTGGTACATAGTGTGGCACATGACCATGTTCTGAGAGACTAACCGCCTTAGGACCTTCGAGTTTTTCAAGATTAGCCTTAATAGCGTCCGTATCAACCCCTTGAGGATAGCGGAAATTCAGAGCAATTGTATTATCTTCTGATTCCTTAGAGAAGTTAAATACACCAGCATTCATGGTCAATTCACCCATCTTAGGATCTGTATAGGCAAGACCTGTCTTTTCAGCGAAGAAATCCTTATGAAGTGTTTCAGCAATTAAATCCAAATACGTTTTAGCATTACCTTGGAAATCAAATTGACTAAGGAAGAGTGCCAAGTAGGTTGCCCCATTAATACCATTTTGAGGCATCATACCATGAGCTGATTTCCCATGAATAGTCACATGGAAAACACCTGCTTCTTCGGTCACTTGACCAGTTACTTCTTGTTCCGAAACAAAGTCGGCTAATTTGGCCTCAAGTTCTTTCAAAGTGATAGGTCCAGTAAAATCTGCACTTGCTGATTCAGGAACCATATTTTCACGCAAACCACCATTAAATGATACAAGACTAAAGTCTCCATCATTTTGACCTTCAAAATGGAGATAGGCTGTAATATTACCTTTTTCACCATTGATAATTGGGAATTCCGCATCAGGTGAAAAACCAAAATCAGGATCTTTCAATCCATTATGAGCGAAGTAATATTCCATATCGCCCCAACCAGATTCTTCATCAGTACCAACAATGAAGCGCACACGCTTAGATACTGGAAGCTCGAGTTCTTTAATAATCTTCAAGGCATAGTAACAAGCCATTGTTGGGCCTTTATCATCTGATGACCCACGAGCATAAAGTTTACCGTCTTTGATTACAGGTTCATAAGGATCTGTATCCCAACCGCTACCAGCTGGGACTACATCCAAGTGGGCAAAGATACCCAAAACTTCATCACCTTGACCAAATTCAAAGTCACCAGCATAATTATCAATATTACGAGTTTTATAGCCATCACGTTCAGCTAAAGCAAGAAAATGTTCCAAAGCTTTTACTGGTCCAGGACCAAATGGGTGCTTATCATCAACCTTACTATCATCACGTTCTGAATTAATACGCAAAAGACCAAAAAGGTCCTCCATTAAAGCATCTTTGCGCTTATCAACTTCGGCACGAAAATCAATTGTCATAATTTACTCCTTACTGTCTCTAGTTAGCATTATTTTACCATTTTTAGTAAGAGTTTTCATCCCTTATAAACAAAGCCAATAAAAAATGCAATCCCTTACCGAATGTCAAAAGACTTCATACCATCTTCAATAGAAGGTGAAAAATTCCTAAATCAGGAACACTCGAATCTAAAGTAATAGCATTTATATCAGCTAAGAGGTAAAGCTCTTGACTATCTAGCCCTTTATACTTTAGGCCCTCCTATTAGAAATCAGCACATTGTAGCATTTCAATAATATCATTTCAAGAATTTCCATAAACTTTAGAATATTCTCTTCATTAATGCTATAATAGGACTATCAAAACTAAGGAGATGCATTATGCCATTTGTAAAGATTGATCTCTTTGAAGGTCGTACTGAAGAACAAAAAATCGAACTTGCTCGCGAAGTTACTGAGGTTGTATCACGTGTTGCCAAAGCACCTAAAGAAGCCATTCATGTTTTCATTAATGATATGCCAGAGGGAACTTACTACCCACATGGTGAAATGAAGAAGAAAAACTAATCATCATTAAGCAGTCACATCCGTGGCTGCTTTTGATATAAAAAAAGCTGGAAAGAAACTCCAGTTTTTTTATATTATCGTTGGTAATTCATCATCGTCGTCAAAATTCTCAACGACTTCTTCACCAGGCAATGGTTTTTGTAGTTTTCCCAAGATAAAACGTGAGATTGGACCAACCACTAGAAAATTAAGTGGTAAAGCCATGATAACATTTGTCAACCAAGCACGACCATAGGATAATAGCGTCACCGACTGACTGTTGTAAACTAATCCATAGAATGACATAAACGTTACCATAAATAGCGCCATGGTTCCAGAAATCACTAAAATCTTTGCCCATCGTTTATCATGGGCTTTTACTTTATGCAAAATTGCAAATGCTATTGTTTTGGCTAGTGGTCCCACCAAAAGCATATCAAGTAAGAAAGCAACCACAAATCCAGGAAGATAACCTTGGAAAAAGTGACCCCAAGCAAAGGGAACTACTCCAGTCCAATCAAGGATGAGAAGATTCCAGAGACTCATCCCACAGACCATCATTCCACACATCAAAAACGTAAAAAGCAAAGCTTCTTTAAAATTACGAGGCATTAAAATTCTCCATTTCTAAAAGTTCTCTTTCAGCATATCAAAAATTTTTTCTCCTCGTAAGTTAAATTTCTCTCATGAAAACGTATTATTTTAGGATAGTTTCCATTTCTGTATATCTCGGTTTCATACCTAAACGTTCGTAAAAACGTAGAGCACCTGCATTATCATTCCATACGTGAAGTGTCAGATTATAACAACCTAGCTCCTTAGCATAGTCCAAGGCAAATTGGTAAAGCTTTTCTCCTAATTTTTGACCTCGAGCATCCTTATCAACACATAAATCATCAATAAAAAGAGTCTTAACAGCCTTTTGTGGACCATCTTTTTCAGTTTCTTCTTTAATCATTAAGAAAAGATGGCCCAAGATACGCCCTTCGTCATCCTCGTACACAAACACAGGTTTTTTTGAATCATTAATTACTGCTTCTAACTCTGCATCTGTAAATTTACTGCCTTTTGACTTAAAAACATCAGGGCGTGCTTGATGATGAACAATAAGAATCTGCTCCAATAATTCCTGCAATCTTGGAATATCTTCAGATTTTGCTAAACGAATCATGATTACCTCCACAAAAAAAGATGGGTAAGACCCACCTTAATTCTTATTTACCAAGTTTTGCTTTAGCTGCATCTGCAAGAGCTGTGAAAGCTGCTGCATCGTTAACTGCCAAATCAGCAAGCATTTTACGGTTAACTTCGATTTCAGCCAATTTCAAACCGTGCATCAATTGTGAGTATGACAAACCATTCAAACGAGCTGCCGCATTGATACGTGTGATCCAAAGTTTACGGAAATCACGTTTCTTTTGACGACGGTCACGGTATGCATAGTAGTAAGAGTTCATTACTTGTTCTTTTGCAGTACGGAACAAGATGTGTTTTGCACCATAGTAACCTTTAGCAAGTTTCAATACACGTTTACGACGTTTGCGTGATACAACGCCACCTTTAACACGAGCCATTTATATATTCCTCCGAATTAATTCTAGTTTAGTTAATTTGTAATGCTTGTAGCGAATTAACGCATTTGTGAAAGCATTGATTTGATACGTTTAAAGTCACCTGAATGTACCATTGATGCTTTACGAAGGTGACGACGTTGTTTTTTAGTTTTACCGTGGAAACGGTGAGATGTGAAGGCACGGAAGCGTTTCAATCCACCTGAACCTGTACGTTTGAAACGTTTAGCTGATGCGCGGTGTGTTTTTTGTTTTGGCATTTTAAAATTCTCCTCTTAAAATAGTGTTAGTTTGACAATTATTTTTTGTCAGGAATTGGTGCAAGTTGCATGAACATTTGACGTCCATCCATCTTCGCTCTTTGCTCAATAATCGCAATATCTTGCGTTTTTTCAGCAAATTCCGCCAAGACCTTAGCTCCGATTTCTTTGTGAGTAATCATACGACCTTTAAATCGGATAGAAACTTTAACCTTGTTTCCTTTTTCAAGGAACTTACGGCCATTACGAAGTTTAGTTTCAAAGTCACCTTTATCAATAACTGGACTCAAACGAACTTCCTTAACGGTAACAACGCTTTGTTTCTTACGTTGTTCTTTTTGTTTCTTTTGATACTCAAATTTGAACTTACCGTAGTCCATAATCTTCGCAACAGGTGGCGTAGCTTGTGGTTGGATGAGAACCAAGTCAACATTTGCATCATCTGCAATAGCTTGTGCTTCTGACAATGGTTTAATTCCCAATTGTTCACCATCAAGACCAACAAGACGAACTTCGCGAACGCGAATTTCATCGTTAATGAATAGATCTTTCTTAGCTATGATCTTCACCTCTTTATTTTTTTAGAGAAAAACAAAGCGGACTTGATATACAAGCCCGCACACATAATATCCCTAGAGGGATTTGACATGTTGGGCCAGACAACCTAAGTCGCAAGGCGAGAAGTTCTCACTTCTGCTTTTCTCATTGTTAATAGTATAACAAGTGAGTCATCCTTTGTCAATAATTTTTTTTGCTTTTTCTTGAATAAATTCCACAACACCATCAATAGACACACCTGTAGTATCAAAAGTGATGGCATCTTCCGCTGGTTTAAGAGGTGACACCTTACGATGACTATCTTTATAGTCACGTTCAGCAATTTCTTTTTTTAGAGTCTCAAGGTCAGCAGGGATACCTTTTTCGATATTTTCCTTATAACGACGTTCCGCACGTTCATCAACTGAAGCAATCAAGAAAATCTTGAGTTCTGCATCAGGCAAAACCACGGTCCCGATATCACGACCATCCATGATAATAGCCCCATCTTGAGCGATACGTTGTTGTTGCTCAACGAGTTCTTGACGCACTTCAGGAATAGCTGCGACCCAAGAAACATTATTTGTAACTTGGTTATCACGAATTGGGTGTGTAATATCGACATCACCTACATAAACTTGCTGACTACCATCTGCTGCTTTTCCGAATGAAATCGGATATTGAGATAGTTGCTCCAAAATTTCTGGTACATTTTCCTCAGTTAAACCATTCTGCAAGGCCAAATAAGTTGCAGATCGGTACATGGCACCTGTGTCAAGATAAGTATAGCCAAGATTTTTTGCAATAATCTTGGCTACTGTACTTTTTCCACTTGACGCAGGACCATCAATAGCAATTCTAATATCTTTCATGATGTTCCTTTGCTTTAAAAATTATTGAACGTTAACGACGTCACCTGGGTTAGCATACCAGTAACCATTTGTCATGTGATCAGGGTTAAGACGTTCCAATTCATCTACAGAAATACCTGCACGTGCGGCGATTGAACCAGCACCTTCACCAGATTGAACAACAATTGATGAACCATCTGCTGCTGCCGTAGCGCTTGATGGTGTTGTCTCAGCTGACTCAGTTGCATCTTCTTTTACTACATGTTTAGAAGAGCTTGATGCTTTAGTTGAAGATGATTTCTCTTTTGAAGATTTTTCTGTATTAGATTTCTCACTTTCCTCATCTTTGTTTGAGTCTTTCTTGCTAGATGAAGATTTAACAACTTTGCTAGTTGATGATGAGTAGAATCCAGATGATTCCTTAGATTCCGCAGTTTTGTTTCCACCGACATTTGAAGTATAGAAAACAAAGAACAAAATACATACAACAATAACAAAGAATAATCCAAGCAAGACTGTCAAGAATGATGAATTAATGAAGCCGCCACCTTTTTCGCGTTTTTCATCAGAAGGAGTTACATCCTCTTCTTCTTCATAATCCTCAAACTCATCTTCATCATCTAGAAAATCAGCGTCAACTACTTCTTCCAACTCTTCGTCAGAAACCTTATCTTCCCATGGTTTTTTACTCATGATATTCTCCTTGTAAAAACAATAAATCTATTTTAAAATAATACTATGAAAGTATCATTAATTCCAGAAAAATGTATCGCTTGTGGTTTGTGCCAAACCTACTCTCCCGTCTTCGATTATGATGACGAAGGTATTGTTAGGTTCAGAGATAGCGACCAACTCAATCAAATTATTGAAAACACCCCTGAGACTTTGACTGCTGTCAAGTCTTGTCCCACTAAAGCCCTTATTTGCGAAGTTTAAGCTTGAGGGCTTTTTTTGATTCCTCATAAAAGGCAAAGTAATCAAAGTTAGTCATATGATCCAATAGCTCTACCTCACCTTTGAAATCAGGGTGAAGCGCTAAAGCATCTAAGAAATATTTCTTTGGCCACTTTCTCATATAAAACTGACGTTTTTTACCATTTTTAAAAATAAGGCTCAAGCCAGTTTTAATAACTTCGACTTTTTCAATATCACTAATTTTCACTTTGCGTGGTTTAAAAATATTGAAAGAAACAATACGCAGAATCCCATGATCTTCAATAATAAAGTAACGATGGAATCCTAAACCAAACAAGGCAACGAAAATAGTGAAGAGCATCAAAATATGTGAGGGCACCGAGTACAACTCGAACAGAAGGGCCGCCGCAATAAAGATTGGCGTGATGGCTAAAGACCAGTAGATGATTAGCCAAGATAATTCGGGTTGCCAATGGTAACGATACTTGCCGAAAATTTTAATCATCTCAGCACCTCCATTACTTCTAATTTTACCATAAAATCAGTATTTAGCAAGCTCTATTAAGGTTTACTGACAATTCCAAGAATAACATCTACGGCTTTTTCCATTGTCTGCAAGGAAACAAACTCATATCGACCATGCATATTTTCGCCCCCAGCAAAAAGGTTTGGAGTTGGAATACCCATAAATGAAATCTTTGAACCATCTGTTCCACCACGAATGGGTTCAATAACTGGCGTAATATCCAATTCCTCCATAACTCCTTTAGCCAACTCAACAGGCGTCATATCTTTTTCAATAACCTGACGCATATTATAGTATTGATCTTTGAGTACCAAATCAACTCGTGTCTGACCATAAGTTTTATTCATTTCATCGGAAATCTTTTGGAAGGCTGCTTTACGATTTTCAAAAGACTCTGTTTCAAAATCACGGATGATATAAGATGCTTTTGCTTCTTCAACAGTACCTGTCATGGTTTGAAGATGGTTGAAACCTTGATAGCCATCTGTCAACTCAGGGCGTTCTTCCGCTGGTAACTGATTATGAAAATCAATTGCCAACTGCAAGGCATTAACCATTTGGTCTTTTGCTGTTCCAGGGTGAACATTACGTCCATGGAAGGTAAGTTCTGCTCCCGCAGCAGAGAAGGTTTCATACTGTAATTCACCCAATGGGCCACCATCAACTGTGTAGGCAAAATCAACATCAAAATCATCGACATCAAATTTATCTGCGCCAATTCCAATTTCTTCATCAGGACCAAAGCCTACACGAATCTCACAATGTCTGATTTCAGGATGAGCCTTCAAATAAGCCAAGGCTGTCATGATTTCTGCAATGCCAGACTTATCATCAGCTCCAAGAAGAGTGGTGCCATTTGTCGTAATAAGTGTCTGACCGACATAATTCTTGAGATTTGGAAAATCTGCTGGATCTAGGTTATAACCTGAACTTCCAAGGGGTATGATACCTCCATCATAAGAGTCAATGACTTGAGGTGACACACCTTCCGCATTAAAATCAGCAGTATCCATATGTGAGATGAAACCAATCTTACGTGTTAATTGGTCATCGTTAGCCGGAAGGGTTGCCACTAGGTAACCATTACTTTCCAAATAATGGATGTTACTTAAACCTAGTTCTTCTAATTCTGGTTTTAGAACCTTCAAGGCAAAATCTACCTGGCTTTGTGTTGTTGGTGTTCTTGTCGCATTTTCGTCACTACGTGTATTGATTTTAACGTAACGTAAAAAACGCTCTAAGAGTAAATCGTAGCCCATAAGCACTCCTTTAGTTGTATTTAGTATTTACCTCAATTATAGCATAAAAACCCATCATATTGATGGGTTAACCGTATAACTTAAACTTTAGATTCTTTTTCGTAGTAACGCTTAATCCCTGCCACAATTGCGTTAGCTAAAGTCTCTTGATAAGCAGAGGTATTCAAACGGGCTGCTTCTTGAGGATTTGACAAGAAGCCAAGTTCAAGGAGAACTGCTGGCGCTGTCGTTTCACGCAAGACTGCAAAGGTTTGACGTTTCACGCCCTGATTCTGAGCGCCAGTCGCATTAATCAGGCTGGACTGGATGGCATTGGCCAAAGTATCACTCATGCTCAATCGCGTCGGATTAGCATGGTAAGTCGCATTAATACGTGATGGGTATTCTGCATAAGGTTGGTAATAATAAGTCTCGATTCCTTGTGCTGCAGAACTTCCTGAAGCATTGATGTGGATACTTACAAAGATATCTGATTCAGAGGCATTAGCTGCACGAGAGCGATCCGTCAAATCAACATAGGTATCGCTGGTACGTGTGGTCATAACTTGATAGCCTTCTGCTTCTAATTTGGCCTTAACTCGGCTTTGGATAGCCAAGGTCAAGCTCTTTTCAGAAATACCAAAGTACGAAGCTCCTGGATCATAGCCACCATGACCAGCATCGAGATAGATAACCTTATTTAAAACATCGTAGTTTCCTCTTGATGCCGAACCGATTTTCTTAGGGGCTACCACATCAGCTGAAGTTGCCCCAAAACCAATATTCTTACCTGAAGAATCAACAATATAGCCATGAACGATGTATTTACCTGAATTCCACTTGTGCTGACTAGCTGAAATAGTCACCTTGTAGGAACCATCCTCCTGCTTTGTGGCATTATGCCAAACAAGATCATCCTGACCATTTTGCTCAGACCAAACAGGTATTACCACACCTGAAATACCACTTGGATTCGTCAGATTGGTGATAAGAACGTCAAAAGTTCCACGATTTTTATCATTATTGGTAATAGTCAATGTTCCTTGAGTTTTAGTGATATCAAGTGTCACTTGTTTGCCACCTAGGCCAATGAATTTACCATCATTGTCAACCAAATAGACATGTGAATTATAAAGACCACTATCTCCCTTATGATTGCTTGAACGAACGGTTACCTTATAGTCTCCATTTGCTTGCTTAGCTGCCTTGTACCAGATGATATCATCTTGACCGTTCTTTTCTGACCAGGTTGGAACCAAGACTTCTTTGAAGCCACGTGGCGCAACCAAATTTGAAATGACAAAATCATAGCTACCCGTAGCATTGTTGAGAGCAGTGATGGCAAGGTCGACTCTGGGATTTTGACTCTCTACTCCTTCATTTTCTACGGTAGAAATGGAATTATTACACATTGCATCCCATTCATAAAGTTTATAGGCTTCGATCAAACGGATAAGTTTTCCGGGATAATTTGGATCTGTCGCATATCCTGCATTCTTCAGTTCCTGAGCCGCAATGCGATAATCTGTTTCATTCACAACTTTTCGATAATTATCTTTTCGCCACTCGGTACTCGTGAAAAATTTTGCATGGTCTACTACGCTATCATTCCATGTGGCATATTTTCGAAAAGCAGCATTGACTGTGATATAGTCACCATTAAGATATTCCTGTGTAGGTACAGTTACTATTTCTCCATGCCAATCCTCTGAATCTTTAATGCCAAAAAGATTATTGTTGGGAGCCTTAGCAAGTTCAGAGCTTCCCCAACCACTTTCTAGAATAGCTTGCGCTCCCGTGATAGATGGAAGGATTCCTTCCTTGGCTCCATCCATGGCTCCTTGCTTAATGGCACTAAGAAAATGACGTTGATTCTGGTCAATTTCGCTAAGATCATCTGCCTCTTGATAAGAGCTTGTGGTCACAGAACTATTTGTTAAGACAGTTATTTTTGAAGAATCTTCCAGACTTGTTTGCTTCTCCTCTAATACTTCTTCTCTTTGTAGATTCATTTGACTCGTTGAATCATCGTGTACTCCTACTTCAGAATAGCTTGCCGCATGATTATCCGTACTTTCTTTCAAAGATGAAGAAGTATCAGTTGGAGACAACATTTCATCTGCTTTCGCCGAATGACCAGACATTCCTAAAAATAAGATTGTCAGCATGACACCGCACAGTCCATAAGCTTTACTTTTCTTAAATCCAAAATGAAATCCTAATTGCATCTTAATTTCCTTCTCTACTTACAATTTCTGCTAATTCATTTTAAAACGATGAAACTATCAGTATCATAACGTCATAATATGAACCATCACCAATTAATTCGCAAAAAAAGCTAGAAACTTATCAAAAGTTCCTAGCTTTTTTTAGTAGTATTGAAATATTAATCGACATCAACGAAACCAAAACGTGATAGAGGATACAATCTAAAAGAGATAACACCTTTAATTTGATCTTTGTCAATGAGACCAAACTTACGACTATCATCTGTATTACGACGATTATCGTTCAGTACAAGGTACTGCCCCTTTTCAATCTTAGTTTGTTTATTATCTGTCAATGTTGCAATGGAAAAATCATCAGTGAAGAAATTCCCAGGTGAAACTGTCGCCAAATAAGCTGATTTACCCTTACTAATATAGGCTTCGTCAACTGACTTATCATTAACATAAAGGAAATCATCCATAGCTGTCACGCTCTTACCCTCATCAGCAATAACACGCCCAATGTATTCTTTACCATTAACTGTATAAAGAATAAAATCTTTTTTCTGAGGCTCAACATTTTTATTGAAAGTAACATAGTCACCAGCATGAATATAGTCATTAGCCTGACCTTCAGTCACACGGTGTGTTGAGAAGACAAAAGCTCTCAACAACAAAATCACTACAATGGCAAGAACTGCTATGATAATATTTCGAATTAAATCTCTCTTAACCATACTCACTCCTTATGGGTTCTAATAAAATCATAACATAAATAGAGAAATAAAAAAAGAGGGAGTGAGCAAGCTCAATGTATCTCTCCCTCTCTTAAAACCAATGATTAAAACGTTTCACAGCTTAATAGTCCTCAAAAAATGTTTGCATATTGACATCATCTGGAACTAAAGCAAGGTATTTTTCAGCCGTTGCACGCGCCTGATCCCTGTAACCAAATTCACGCAAAATATATGCATAATCATGGAGGAATTCAGGATTTTCAGATAAATCTTTAGCCAAATCTTGATAGATTTGAAAAGCTTCTTCTTCATCATCAAGTGCTTGGTAGGCCTTGGCAATGTTCCAACGAGCCAAAACAGAATCAACTTCATAATCGGCTAAAGCCACTAGATCCTCGTAACGTTCTTCTTCCAAATAGAGCGTACTTAAACGCAAGATAATCTCATCTTGGTCCTCAGCCAATGGCAAAGCTTGCTTCAAATAAGATTCAGCAGATTGAGTGTCATGCAACTCGTAGGATAACTGTGACGCTAGCAAAAGTAATTGAACATCAAAGGCATTTTTAGAAATCCCTTGTTGTGCCATTCGTAAAGCTTCTTCGGTTTTATGTTCTGCATGTAACGACAAGGCGTAAATATACTCATAACCTTCGAAGTCAGCAGACATGGTTTCTATCTGCTTAAAGTAAAAATTAGCTTTTTGATACTCTTCTTGATCATAGAGCAAAGTGGCTAACTCAAAAGCAACGGTATCATCGTACTCAATTTCAATAGCTTTTTCCAAAAATTCACGAGCAGCTTCAAACTTTCCAAGACTGGCATAAGCCTTACCAATGCGTTCATAAGTAGAAACGCCAGTCATCGCAAGAAGGTCACGATTATCTAATTTAGCATAGTAATGAATAGCTTGTTCAAAATTTCCAAGTTCAAACTCCATCTCAGCCAAACCAAAAATAATCAATGAGTCATCTGATAATTGACTTGCCTCCAACAACTTATCACGTGCCACATCAGTTAAGCCCTCCATTTGGTAGAGGTCAGCCTTTACAATTAAAGCAGACAAATAGTCGTCAGAGTCTTCAGGTATGGCATCCAAATAGAGAAAAGCCTCTTCAATATCACCATCTTCGGCAGCAATTTGTGCTAGATTGACATTAACCTCTGGAAAATCAAAGCGAACTTTTTCGTAAATTTCCTGTGCCTGTGGTAAGAAACCAATAGATTCTAAATATTGGCCCAACTCAACAAGAACCTCTGCAGGGTCCTCTCGTAAAGCTTTTTTAAAATATTTGTCCGCGTGGTCTAAATCTTGGTTTCCAATAGAGGCAACCATTTTTTCACTATTTAACATCGTCTTTTTGTCCTTCATTTTCTAAATCATCTTGATAAAGATTACTTACAGAACGGTACCAATCAAAAATCTCTCTAACAACAACCTTGACAGAGGCATAAATTGGAATCCCCAATAAGACGCCCCAAACACCGTAAAGAGAACCTGCTGTCAAGAGAATGAACATAATGGTAATCGGGTGAATACTTAGTTTATTCCCCAAAACGAGTGGAGAAACAAAACGTCCCTCAATAGTTTGCTCAATGAAGAAAATGATGAGGACCTTAATCAACATAGCGGGTCCTTGCACCAGTCCCATGATTATAACTGGTACCATAGCAAGAAAGCTTCCCAGATAAGGAACCATGTTTAGAAAACCTGCCATAATACCGAAAGTCATACCATATCGAAGACCTACAATCTTAAACATAATACAGAACATGATGGCAACAACAATAGCGACTGTAACCTGGCCTTGGACATACCCTTCGAGCTGACTATTAATATCTGAAAGCATACGAACAGTTGTTTCACGAAAGCGAGTTGGTAAGGCTGAGACAAAGCTATGTTTCATCTTTTGGCTATCCCTTAAAAGGTAGAAGAGAATGAAAGGTGCCAAAATGATAGCTACTGTCACCCTTGCTACTGTGCTCGCAAAAGATCCAACCCATGTCAAAGCCGATGAAGAGAAGTTCTCAGCATAATTGACCATTCTCGCTGAGAAATCACTAAGCATGGACTCTAAATCACCATGGAAGTTAGAAAGAATAGGGAGATTAATCCAACGTTCCGTTTCACTATTGGCACGTGCAATATATGATGGTGCATTTCGTATCAAGATCAAAATTTGATTTTGTAAGCTTGGAATGGCTGTTGAAATCCCCCAAACCAAGAGCAAGCCAAGGATAGCGTAGATGACCAAGATAGACATGGTTCGACTCAATCCCGTTCTTTCTACAAGTAGTACCAAAGGTTTTATTAAATAATAAAGGAGCATGGAAATAACCAATGGCAACATAATAATGGTCATAAACTGGATGACGGGTGAAAAAATGGGACTAATCTTGGTAAAAATCAAAACCGTCAAACCAATCAAAAGTAAGATGAAAAAGGCTACGACAGCCTGATTATTCAATATCCACTTAAAAAACCATGTTTCTGAAAAATTTTCTGTTTTTTTACGCTTCATAGTTCCTCCCTATTTATCATAAAATGTTACAGTTTTATCTACCAAGTTCTGGTTACGATCGTAGCTAAATTTTGCAGAGAAGAATGGTCTATCTTCAAGGATCCACTTAAAAATCTCATAGTCACCTTCCCAAGTTGGTTTAGATAAGACCTCATCATATGGTACCCATTCAAGCGTTCCTTCACGAGACTCCTCATCTGAGATGAGTTCTCCTTCAAAACCAGTTACCTTAAAGACATAAGTGTACCAATCATGACCGGGGGTAAATTCTGGAAAGGTAATCATACCTTTAAAATCCATATCAGTCACTGTAAAATGTGTTTCCTCGAGAATTTCACGGCGAGCACATTCATCTGGAGTCTCTCCAGCTTCTAGTTTTCCCCCGACAGAAATCCACTTTCCTTCATGAACATCATTAGGCTTTTTATTACGATGTAGGAGCAAAAGCTCCTTTCCATTGTCAATATAACAAATGGTAGCTAACTTTGTCATAATGCATCTCTTTTCCAATGTTTTTTAAATATTATACCAAATATGGGATTGGATTTGGGCTTTGAGCAGACGATTTTGAGATATAGTTGAAAATCTGCTTTTCTGAATCTCCGGACAAACAAAAAGAGAACCAAAATAGTTCTCCTTTAATCTCTTAGTATTTCAAATAACGGCGCATTGCCATACGTGACCCAATCGAACCGATAATAATACCGACTGCGAAGAGGGTTCCGATAACCGCATAGACAAACCACTCTGGATCATACATCGAAATACCACCTTTGACAAAATCTGGATTCAAAGATGAGTAAACCATGTGATACAAAAGATAAATGAGCCCAGAAGGAATGATGGCACCAAGTGCTCCAATCCAAGCACCTTCCATCAAGTAGGGACGACGAATGTATGAATTCTTAGCACCTACCAAACGCATGATTTGAATTTCAGTCGCACGTGACATAATGGTAATACGGATGGTATTTGAAATCAATAGGACAGCCACAATAGTTAAGAGTGCTGTGGCAATGATTCCCCAAAATTGAACACGTTTCATAGTGGACATCAGAATTTCAGTATCTGAGCCACCAAAGTTAGCATTATCAACACCCTGAATGGCTTTTGCTTCCTTGGCAACTCGACTGACATCATCTGGTGATTTCGTTTGGACGATGTAAACATCAGATAGTGGGTTAGCATCTCCAGTAGCTGTCTCGAAACTTGAACCCATTGTTTCAATCAGTTGTTTCTTTTGCTCTTCTTTACTAGAGAAAGTAACCTTATCTACACCTTTGATTTTGGTCAAAGCATCATAAATCTTATGGTAGTCTTTATTAGCAACAATCTGTCCAGAAAGTTCCTTGACTGTTTTCGAGGCATCTGATGAATCTGGATCCAAGTAGACATTGACCTGAATATTCTTTTCAATATCTGAAGCCAATTTCTGCGTATTTAAAATAACAGAGCCAAAGACACCTAAAAGTGAAAGAACAATCATTACCGAAAATACTGCCGTAAGTGTCGACAATAGATTACGTTTGAGATTCTTAATCGATTCTCCTAAATGGCGGAAAAAGCGTCTAATCATGGTAACCGTACTCTCCTTCCTCTTCATCACGAACAATACGTCCTTCTTCAATCGCAACGACACGATGACGAAGGTTATTAACGATAGTTGAGTTATGGGTTGCCATTAAAATGGTAGTCCCTTGCAAGTTAATACGTTCAAGGACTTGCATAATTTCCCATGAAATCTCTGGGTCCAAGTTCCCTGTTGGTTCATCCGCAATCAACACTTTTGGATTATTGACGATAGCACGTGCAATAGCGACACGCTGTTGCTCACCACCAGACAATTGATTTGGGAATGAACGCATCTTGTGTTTAAGACCAACCAACTCGAGTACTTCTGCCACTCGTTTCTTGATATGACGAGGTTTCTCACCAATAACTTCCATGGCATAAGCAACATTTTCAAAAGCTGTTTTCTTTGGAAGAAGTTTATAATCCTGGAAAACAACTCCAATGGAACGTCTCAAGAGTGGAACATCTTTCTTACGAAGTCGGGTTAAATCGAACTCTCCAACCTTCATAGAACCACTCGTTAATTTTTCTTCTTGGTAGAACAAGCGAATTAAACTTGATTTACCAGCACCAGAAGGGCCGACTAAGTAAACAAACTCCCCAGAGTTAACAGACAAATCAATGTGTCTAAGGGCTGTTGTTGACTTATCATACTTCTTAGTAACATCTTTTAATTCAATAAGAGCCATAATGTCAGTATTCAACTACTAAAGTAGCCGAACGTCTTCCTTTCATTGAGATAAAGTATCTAAATACTTAAAAATAGTATATCGTTACTATTCTTCCATACGCCACTTGAGGTAGGCATCGATGAAGCCTTCAATATCTCCATCCATTACCTTATCAACCTGGGCAACTTCATAGCCTGTACGGTGATCTTTAACCATGGTATATGGCGTGAAAACGTATGAGCGAATTTGGCTTCCCCAAGTGATTTCTTTCTTATCACCTTTCAAAGCATTCACTTCTTCTGCTTTCTTTTCTTGCTCCATTTGATAGAGCTTAGCTTGAAGCATCTTCATCGCACGGTCACGGTTCCCGTATTGTGTACGGTCAACCGTTGAAGCTACAACAATACCTGTTGGAATGTGGGTCAAACGCACACCTGTAGAAACCTTGTTGACGTTCTGACCACCAGCACCACCTGAGCGGAATGTATCCATCTTGATATCATCGTCACGAATCTCTACTTCAATGGTATCATCCAATTCAGGCATGACTTCCACTGATGTAAAAGAGGTATGACGACGTTTGGCAGAGTCAAATGGTGAAATACGAACCAAACGGTGGACACCCATTTCTGACTTGAGGAAACCATAAGCATTAGGTCCTTCAAAAGCAAGGGTTACAGATTTGATTCCAGCCTCATCACCCGCCTGATAATCCAAAGTTTCGACCTTGAAACCTTTGGCATTTCCATAACGTTGGTACATACGGAGCAACATATCAGCCCAGTCTTGAGCTTCTGTCCCACCAGAGCCTGGGTGAATTTCCAGGATCGCATTGTTATGGTCATAAGGTTCAGACAAGAGCAATGTCATCTCGTAACTTGTCATAATCTTATCAAGTTTTTCGAGTGTTTCTTCAAGCTCTTCTTGAACACTATCATCTTCTTCCAACATTTCTAAATAAAGCTCTGTCTCGTCAGAGAGTTCTTGCATATTGTTGAAAGTTTCGTATTTCATTTTTAGCTCATTTAACTCTTGTGAGGTCTTTTGAGCTGCAATATTATCATTCCAAAAATCTGGCTCAGTCATTCGGTTTTCGAGGAGTGCAATGTCCTCTTCCAAACGATCTAAGTCAAAGAGACCTCCCGAAGCTCACGAGCTTCTCTTGATTTTCAGAGATTTTTTGGCGAATTTCTGCCACTTCCATGGATAGGTTTCCTCCATTTTATAGTATTATGCTTAATTCTAGCATAAATCACTTAAATTTGCCATTTTGCACACACAAGCTCCCACTCTGCTTGGGATTCTTCATCCTTAGGTGACAGTTCCCTCATGTAATCTAACATAGCCTCATCGGGTTTCTTAACAATCTCACCGAGAGCCCAAATGGCAGTCGCCGTATGGATGGGATTATTATTCTTATCAATTATCTCCATCAGTTTGACAATAGCATTGCGATCATGTAGGTTAGCCAAGGCAATAATAGCATTACGTTGAAGAATATTCTTCCCGCGCCATGAACCGGCAATCATCCCAAATTTCTCCTTGAAGGATTTGTTGGTCAGCTCAAGAAAAGGAAGTAATTCGGGCATGGCAAGCTCAGGATCAATGTCCGAAGCCAGTGGATTATCGATACCTCTGTTATATGGACAGGAAATCTGACAAATGTCACAACCATAGATAACAGTCTTTATCTTCTTTCGAAACTCCATATCCATCATGCCTTTATCCTGTGTCTGAAAGGATAGACAACGACGAGCATTCATAGTACCATCGCCAATGAGACATGATGTCGGACAGGCATCCAAACAACGACGGCAATCCCCACAACCATAATCAACTTCTTGGTCTGGTTCAATCTCTAGATTAGTGATAAGCTCGCCAAGATACATGTAGGACCCGTATTCTTTCGAAATAACTAGTCCATTCTTTCCGATAAAGCCAATACCAGCTCGCTTGGCCACTGCTGTATCGACCAGAGCTCCAGTGTCCACCATACCTTTATATTCGAAGTTTTCCGTCAGTTTTTCAATGCCTTCTGCCAGGCGTTTTAGTTTGTCCTGCAAAACATAGTGATAATCTAGACCCCATGAATTTGGAGTGATTTTGCCACGCTTATATTCTGTTTTTTGGGGTTGTTGTGGCAGCTTATGCGGATAGGCAACTGCAATGGAAATGATGGTTTTAGCTGATTCCAAGGTCAACTTAGGATAAATACGCTCTTCAATATTTTTATGTTCAAAACCTGTTGTTCGCCCTTCTTCGACACCAAGTCGAAGGGATTTTTCCAGATAGGCGAAGTCATCGGCGGTAGTAAAACCAATTTTTGAAATGCCAATCTCCTTGGCCATCTTTTGTATTTCTAATTTGATATCCATATTCTTATCATAATGAAATTGTAGTCTAAGGGCAAGTATTTTCCACCATCTTCATTTACAGACAAGCCTTAACCTTTTTGTTACAATGTTTCTATGACGAGACTTGCAGTAATGAGTGATTTACATATTGATATAAATCACTTTGAAACATATGAAATTGATACTCTTATAAATTGCCTAAAAAATCAAGAGGTTAGCCATCTCCATATCGCTGGTGATATTTCTAACCATTATTTTATCGACACAAAACCCTTTCTACGAAAACTGTCTAAGGAGATCAAGGTCACCTATAATTTTGGCAATCATGATATGCTTGATTTAGAAGATGACCTTATTGATAATCTTGATTTTCAGGTGATAAATTTAGGTAGTAAGACATTATTGGCTTTTCATGGCTGGTATGATTATTCCTATTCAGATGAAACGTTAGATAAGGTTCTTAAACGTAAGAAACAACTTTGGTTCGACCGACGACTTAAACGATTGGGGACTGATCCGGATATCTGTCAAACTAGTCTTAAAAGGCTAGATAATGTCTTAAGTGAGTTAGACACTAGTAACCTTATAGTTGCCATGCATTTTGTTCCTCACAGCCGCTTTACCATGACGCATCAACGTTTTGCACCTTTTAATGCCTACTTAGGCTCGGAAAAATTCCACCAGATTTTCGCCAAGCATGGCGTTAAAGATGTTGTTTTTGGTCATGCCCACCGCAGTTATGGGACGGTAACTATTGATGGCGTAACCTATCACTCGCGTCCTCTTGGATACCGACGAGAATGGGATTTAACCATCGACTTTGTTTCCAATCACCCTGAACTCAATCCTACTGGAACATGGAACCTCTCCAAACGTTACAACCTAGTCAAGAAACGATCAGAGTTTTTAGAATATGAAAAAAAGGAACTGGCAAATGAGTTCCTTTCATCCATGACACTATTTGATTTGTAGAACGACTCTTTAGGAGTCGTTTTTTAGTCGGTGAAAAATCCCTGCTTTTGAAGGTCCTTCAAGGTATTCGCACGATTGGCAACGGATTGATCCATTGTCTTTGCAATCTGTGTTGTAAATTCATCAACTCTTTTATTGAGATCACGAAGGTCATAATACTCATGAACTTCAGCGTCGTAATCTTTTAGCTCCTCTAAAGGATGTTCTAAGTCTCGATAATAATTTTCCATATGGATTACGTGACGGGGTAAACGAGGTTTAAGCTGCGGTTCTTGATCTGGCCAACCAACTGCTAATCCTACTGCTGGATAGACATACTTTGGCAGTTTGAGAAGCTCTGAAAGTTTAGCGTTATCATTCAAGATACTGCCAAGGTAAACTGTTCCCATACCTAAACTCTCAGCAGCTACTACCATATTTTGAGCCGCTATCATAGCATCCGAGAAGGCCGAGATAAAGCGTTCAGGACTACCTTGGACCAAGGCTTCAGCGCCTTTTGCCTCTGCAATCAGTGTGTTACGTCTTTGGTCCACAACAAATACAAATAGATGCCCAGCATTTGGAATATAAGGCTGGTTGGCAATCTCTGCAATTTCTTTCTTCAATGTTTCATCAGTAATACTGATAATCGAATAGGACTGTCTAAAATTACTCGTTGCTGTATGTCTTGCAACATCAACCAAAAGGTTAACTTCTTCTCGTGTCAAAGCTAGAGGTTTAAATTGACGGATGCTACGGTGATTGAGTTGTGTCTTAATAGTCTCGTTCATGGCCTTCTCCTTAACTTGTGATCATTTCTCTTCAATTATAAACAAGACTCCTCCTGAATTCAAGATGTGATAAGAAAAAGCCAGAGACCATTATCTCTGACTTTATGTCTTAAATAGCGTCCTTATCCTTACCAAGGGCTCGTTGAATAGCTTTGACTAATTCAACCAATACCACAATCAAGAAAGAACCTACAATAACTGCAAGCCATTGTGTCAGACTAAGGTGTGACACATGGAAGAGGTTATTAAATCCAGGCACTCCAATAGTTGCCATCAAAAGAACGAAGGCTACTGGAATTGCCCAGTTGAAAGTCTTGTTTCTAAAGAGACCAACTTTAAAGACTGATTGATACACAGATTTAACGTTAAAGGCATGGAGCAACTGGATTAATCCAAGTGTGGCAAAGGCCATTGTAAGGGCATCCGCATGAATTTCTGCTTGCGTATGGTGCTCTGGGAAGGTAAGGCCCCAACCATATACTGCAAGAACAAGGATAGTTTGGAAGACACCTTGATACATAATCGCTCCGAAGACACCACCATCAAAGAAGTTTGATTGGCGACCACGAGGTTTGTGAGTCATAATACCTGGTTCAGCTGGTTCAACACCAAGAGCAATGGCTGGAAGGGTATCAGTGACTAGGTTAATCCAGAGAAGGTGTACTGGTTGAAGCACATCCCAACCAAACAGTGTGGCAAAGAAGATAATGAAAACTTCGGCCATGTTGGCTGACAAGAGGTATTGGATTGATTTTTGAATATTTGAGAAGACCTTACGTCCTTCTTCTACGGCAACGATAATTGTCGCAAAGTTATCATCGGCAAGAACCATATCTGAAGCTCCCTTAGAAACCTCTGTACCTGTAATTCCCATACCGATACCAATATCAGCTGTTTTAAGTGATGGCGCATCATTAACCCCATCACCTGTCATAGCAACAACCTTGCCATCATTTTGCCAAGCCTTGACGATACGAACCTTGTGTTCAGGAGACACACGCGCATAGACAGAGTACTGTTTGAAGACTTTTTGGAATTCTTCATCAGAAAGCTCATTAAGCTCAGCTCCAGTAAAGACATGATCTTCCGTATCATTTGGATCAATGATACCAAGACGCTTAGCGATTGCTTCTGCTGTATCTTGGTGGTCACCAGTAATCATGATTGGACGGATCCCCGCTTCTTTAGCGACACGGACAGCCTCTGCTGCTTCTGGACGTTCTGGGTCAATCATACCTACCAAACCTGAGAAAATCAAATCAGACTCAACAACTGCAGATTCCAAGGTAGGAATTTCGTTGCTTGTCTTATAAGCCATCATCAAGACACGAAGGGCTTGTTTTGCCAAGTCCTTATTAGTCGCAAGGATAGCTTGTTTGTCTTCATCTGTGATAGGACGGACCTCACCATTGATTTCAATTCGAGTCACACGTTTGAGCAATTGGTCAGGCGCACCTTTAACAGCTACAAAGTATGTACCATCCGCTTCTTTGTGGATAGTAGACATGAGCTTACGGTCAGAGTCAAATGGCAACTCTGCCACACGAGGCTCCGATTTCAAGACGTCACGCACATCAAAATTGTGGTCCAAACCAAATTGAACAAGGGCTGTTTCGGTTGGATCACCGATTAGTTTACCATCTGGGTCTACCTTAGTATCATTAGCAAAGTTCATAATACGAAGGGTTGTATTGTCAGCACCAAGTTCCGTAGAAGCGTTTTGCAATTGACCGTTTGTATAGACTTTTTCAACAGTCATTTGGTTCATGGTTAAGGTACCAGTCTTATCAGATGCGATAATTTCAGTTGAACCAAGGGTTTCAACAGCCGGCAATTTACGAACAATCGAATTGCGTTTAGCAAGGGTCGTTGTCCCAAGTGACAAGAGGATGGTTACAATAGCAGGCAAACCTTCAGGAATGGCAGCAACGGCTAGAGCAACGGCAACCATCAAGCCTTCAAGGGGCTGTTCGCCACGAATGAAGACACTAACCAAGAATGTCACTAAGGCAATAGCAATAATAAGATAAGTCAAAGTCTTAGACAATTGCTCCAAGCTTTGCTTCAACGGCGTTTGTGATTCATCCGCATTAGCTAGCATATCAGCAATCTTACCAACTTCAGTATACATACCAGTATTGGTAACCACTCCAGTACCACGACCGTAAGTAACGTTTGAGTTTTGGTAACCCATATTCACACGGTCACCAATTCCGGCTTCTGCTTCAACCGTCTCAGTAATATCCTTTTCAACTGGAACAGATTCACCTGTAAGGGCAGCTTCTTCAATCTTAAGTGAGGCAGCTTCGAGCAAACGCATATCAGCTGGAACAACATCACCAGCTTCAAGCAAGACGATATCTCCAGGAACCAATTCGCGTGAATCAATTTCAACGACATGGCCATCACGACGCACACGAGCCAGAGGGCTTGACATGTTTTTAAGAGCTTCAATAGCCGCTTCTGCTTGTCCTTCTTGATAAACACCAAAGGCTGCATTCAAAACAACAACGGCTAAAATAATGCAGGCATCGGTCAGACCATGCATACCTTCTGTAATAACAGAAAGGGCGGCTGCGACAAGCAAGATGATAATCATCAAATCTTTAAACTGATCGATGAATTTTGACAAAAGGCTGCGTTTTTCACCTTCATCCAGCTCGTTATAGCCATAGGCATCCAATCGTTCCTTGGCTTGTGCAGTAGACAAACCATCAATGGAAGTGTCCAAGCTTTTTAGGACTTCTTCCTCTCCTTGTGTATAAAACAAGGCTTTACTTTGTTCTTTCGACAAAATAATCTCCTCCTTCTCTATAGGGAAAAATGGCTAACAAGACTCTTTTTATATAAAAAATTATACAAAAAGAGACTTGTTTAATTAAAAACAAGTCTCGCTGTTTAAGAATATGCCGGAAATGTGAAATTTCGTAATGACGACATAATCGCAACTGTTAATCAAATCTCATGATTACAGTCGCCTGCTACTCCCTTGATTATACCCTTACATTTTAACATAATTCATCATTATTTCAAGCAAAATGATTCTATTTTTTCAAAAATTAAAACCAAGAAACCTCTAATTCATAATCAGCAAAAACGTCTTCTGTTTCTGGATGTTTCAATTGATAATGAATATCAACTGTTTGGCCATTCGGGTCATGGGCGAATAGACTAGTATCTGTCAGAAAATGCTGGGTACCAAGTGGTGTCGGTATGTGGACCAAGGCAGGGACCTTAGCCGAAAAACGCATGATGGATTTAGGATTAGAAAAGCGTGTCATCACTAGCTCATCCTGATTCAACTTAATAACCACTTTTTCTTTCTCGGAATTATGATGAACAAGATAGGTATAATCTCCTTTTTCCATAACCTCACAAGCGTGGATTTCTTCGATAATTTCCGTTTGGTCGCCTACTTTAATTTTGTTTTTGATTTTAATTTCCATTGATACTCCATTCTGTTCTAAAACTACTTTTTACTTAAAACGATAGCAACTCTAACCTCAAAGAGAGTTTCAACATTGCGTTTACCCTTTCTGCTTCAAGTAAACCACCTGGGTTTGATTGACAAAGCCAATCTTTTCATACAAGCGTTTGGCACCTACATTGCTATCTTCCACTGCGATTTGGAAGGACTTGTCATTTTGCGCAATAAGTTGGTTGACGACTGATTTTGCCAGATAGCTTCCATAGCCTTGGCCACGATAGGCTTCTGCTACGGCAAGTCCATAAAGGTAGTTGTTATTCCCAGATAAATCGACCGTACAAACTCCAATCACTTGACCTTCTTTGAGTAGGATGTAAAGCAGGCTATCGGAATCCTCCAAGGCCTCTGTAATGTATCTGCGACTTACTTCAAGTGTTTCCTCTGCATCAGAAAAGGCTTGGTGGTGGAGTTGGGCAATTTCATCTAGGTAAGAAGGTTCAGCTAAGAGCACCTTGACATCTGAACGGGAATCCAGAGCATATGGTGTTCTATCTCGCCCTAGCCAGGTTTCCGTCTCTTCACCCTCAACCAAACCCCAATGACTTGCCAAATCAGGATGATAATCGAGAAAAACACGCTCCGTCTGAAAGGTCACTGAGCGAATAGGGTAATATGCCATTTCTTTTTCAAAGCTTCTATACATCGCACGCGCAATACCCTCACGACGATGACTAGGGGCCACTAGAATGCTCACTTCAACGTCTTCATCATCCGCATAGACCGTTAATAAGCCAAGCAACTCTCCCTCTTGGAAATAGAGGAAAAAGGCCGGCATATTGGGATTAAAATTAAGCATATTGGAGAGATAGGGTTCTCGAAAGGTTTGGTCATGGGCTTGGCAGATTGCAATCAATGCTTTTGCTGCCTTCCGTGCTTGCTCCGTCAATTGGTTGGTTACTCGAATCACTTTATCTCTCCTTTATTTGTCTGACCTTATTTTACCAATTAAAAAGCATTTGGGCAATTCTTACCTAATCCACTTCTTCAAAGAGATAATAACACTTTTCTCAGGAAGAACTATGACAAAGCGCCTAAATTTTAGTAAAATAGAAGGGAAACTAACTAAACGAAACAGGTAATTATTATGTCTATTAAACTTATTGCTGTTGATATTGATGGAACGCTTTTAAATAGCCAACGTCAAGTTACACCGGAAGTCTTTCAAGCGATTCAAGATGCTAAAGCTGCTGGTGTAAAGGTTGTTATTGCGACTGGTCGCCCTATTCCAGGAGTGCTTCCACTTCTTGAAGAGCTTAACCTCAACCAAGACGGAGACTATGTTATTACTTTTAATGGTGGTCTTGTCCAAGAAACTTCTACTGGTAATGAATTGATTCGTGAGACACTTTCATACGAAGACTACCTTGACATTGAGGTTTTGGCTAACAAACTTGGTGTTCATTCTCACGCCATTACTAAAGATGGTATCTACACAAGTAATCGCAACATTGGACGCTATACAGTTCATGAGTCTACACTTGTCCATATGCCGATTTATTATCGTACACCTGAGGAGGTAGCTGACAAGGAATTTGTTAAGGCCATGTATATCGATGAGCCTGAAATTCTTGATGCAGCCATTGCCAAACTTCCACAGGAATTTTATGACCGCTTTACCATTGTAAAATCAACACCATTTTATCTAGAAATTCTCAAGAAAACAGCCAACAAAGGGATTGCTGTAACCCATCTTGCTGAGAAACTCGGTCTTTCTAAAGAAGAAACAATGGCTATCGGTGATGAAGAAAATGACCGTGCTATGCTTGAAGTCGTTGGCTCTCCTGTTGTTATGGAAAATGGTAATCCAGAAATGAAGAAAATTGCGAAACACATCACAAAATCAAATGATGAATCTGGTGTCGCTTACGCTATTAGAAAGTGGGTTCTAGAATAATATGTATACCTATAAAACTGGACTCAGTACTTCTGAGCATGACCGCTTTGTTATAGATAGTCCTCAAACGAATTTATTACAGAGTAGTTCATGGGCTAAAATCAAGGATAGTTGGGGAAATGACCGCCTAGGTTTCTATCAAGATGGTAATCTCGTTGCTGTCGCTAGTGTCCTTATTCAGCCACTCCCTCTTGGCTTTTCTATGATTTATATCCCTCGTGGACCTATTATGGACTATCAAGATAAAGAGTTGCTCGCCTTTGTTATGGCTTCGCTTAAAAAATATGCCAAAACAAAGCGTGCCCTCTTTGTGAAATTTGACCCAAGTCTCTTTGTGACAAAAAACTTGATCTCACAAGAAGCTGAAATCCGTGAAGAGACTATGGCAATTGCCAAGTCCATCCAAGCTCTTGGCGTTGAATGGACAGGCCTCACTGAAGATATGGCTGAAAATATCCAACCTCGCTTCCAGGCTAATATCCATAAGGAAGATTTCACTGAGGAACAACTCTCTAAGAGTACCAAGCAGGCTGTTCGTACTGCTCGAAACAAGGGAATTTCAGTCCAATTTGGTGGCACTGAGCTTCTTGAACAATTTGCATCTTTGATGAAGAAGACAGAGGCCCGTAAAAACATCCACCTTCGTGGAATCGATTATTATGAAAAGTTGTTGACTACTTACCCAGAGTCTTCTTACATTACACTCTCAACACTAGATTTACCAGCCCGTCTCAAAGACCTCAATAAGCAACTCGAAAAGAACATTGCTGATGCAGCCAAGTTTACTGAAAAAACTAAACCAGGAAAAATCGAGAACAATAAACAAGAACATAAAAGACTAAAAGAAGAAATTGACTTCCTTCAAGAAAAGGTTGATGCTGGAAATAAGACGGTCCCACTCTCAGGTACACTCGTTCTTGAATTTGGCAAGACATCTGAGAATATCTATGCAGGAATGGATGAAGACTACCGCCGTTATCAACCGGCTATCCTGACATGGTATGAGACAGCTAATCACGCTTTCGAGCGTGGTGCCGAGTGGCAAAACATGGGAGGAATTGAAAATTCGCTTGATGGTGGCTTGTACAATTTCAAGTCAAAATTTAACCCACGCATTGAACAATTTATTGGGGAATTTAACCTTCCAGTTAGCCCTCTTTACGGACTAGCCAATTTTGCCTATAAATTCCGTAAGAAATTACGTAGCAAACATTAATAATATATAAAATGAGACTCCATCTTGGAAGTCTCATTTTTTGATGATATCTTAGTCTTTATCAGGAATAACCTTAAATAAATAATAGGTGATGAAGACTGTCAAGCAAAAAAGTCCGATTTTCACCCAAAGGATAGGTGCAAAAAAGATTGAAATTCCCATCAAAACATAGATTTGGACGATAATCTTTTTCTTTCGTTCTTTGGCAATTGATTTGGTTTCTCTAAAATCGGCTACATAACTTTGATATAGCTTAGTATGATATAACCATTTCTCAAAACGTTTGGAACTTCTAGCAAAGCAAGCAATGGCTAAAAGTAGAAAAGGTGTTGTGGGTAAGATAGGGAGGGGAATCCCAAGAATTCCCAAACCGAGCGAGACAAACCCTAACGAGAGATAAATTACTTTCATAAATACATTCCTTTTAAAAAGCTGCACTAAACGTATTAGTGCAGCTCTTCTGCTATTTTTAAATGTCTGTCAGTGGAGTCGCTGTGTCTGGTGAGGTATCATAAACTTTAAAGTCAGTTCCAACACCAAAGTCAGCACGTGCCAACTGATTTTCCATCGTCATGTGGGCCAACTCCTTGATATTATTTTCTTTGGAAAGGTGACCCAAGTAGATCTTTTTAGTTTTATTACCGATGGTACGAATCATAGCATCCGCTCCATCTTCATTACACAAGTGACCTTGATCAGAGAGGATACGTTGCTTGGTTGACCAAGGATATGAACCTGCTCTAAGGATTTCAACATCATGATTGGACTCAATCAGATAGCCGTCGGCATTCTCAATAATACCTGCCATACGATCAGAAACATAACCCGTATCCGTCAACATGACGAAACTCTTTCCATCTTTCATAAAGCGATAGAACTGTGGATCAATAGCATCGTGACTAACTCCAAAAGACTCAATATCAATGTCTCCAAAGGTCAGAAGCTTATCACGAGAAAAAACATGTTTCTGGCTATTATCAATCTTGCCAAGCATATTTTTACTATCCATAATCTGCCAGGTTTTCTCGTTGGCGTAGATATCCATGCCATATTTACGAGCTAAAACGCCTACACCATGGATGTGATCCTTGTGTTCATGCGTTACTAAGATTGCATCCAAATCACTCGGGTCACGATCAATCTCAGCTAGCAAACTTGTGATTTTCTTACAAGACAAACCAGCATCTACAAGAATCTTCTTCTCTGGAGTTTCCAAGTAAAAGGAATTACCAGTTGACCCTGAAGCCAAAATACTATATTTAAACCCTAAATCTGAGGTCATTTTTACTACATCTCCCATTCATCAACCATCATGGCATCCTTGTCATATGGAAGCACAATTGTAAAAGTTGAACCCTTACCATACTCACTTTTAGCCCAAATAAAGCCCTTATGTTGTTTAATAATTTCTTTTGCAATGGACAAGCCTAGACCAGTTCCACCTTGGGCACGACTTCTGGCCTTATCAACACGGTAAAAACGGTCGAAAATCAAAGGCAAATCTTTCTTAGGAATACCCAAACCTTGGTCAGAAATAGAAACAATCAACTGTGAGTCAGTTGTCTTCATAGACACTGTAATCTTACCACCATCAGGCGAATACTTGATGGCATTGTTAAGAATATTATCCACGACCTGGGTCATCTTATCTGTATCAATCTCTACCCAAATTGAGTTTACTGGGTAATCTCGAATGATTTCGTAAGTTTTACCTGTATTGGTTTCTTGACTTTTAATCTGATCAAAACGATTCAAGATATAAGTCATGAAGGCCGTGAAATTGGTCATCTCAACGTCAAGTTGGATACTCTTATTGTCAATACGTGACAGTGCCAAGAGGTCAGAAATCATTCGCATCATACGATTGGTCTCATCCAAAGAAACTTTGATAAAGTTAGGAGCAATCTCTTCGTCGAGAGCACCATCATCAAGTGCCTCCAGATAGGATTTTACAGAAGTCAAAGGTGTACGCAACTCATGACTAACGTTTGAGACGAAGAGTCGACGTTCACGCTCTTCTTTTTCTTGCTCAGTGGCATCGTGAAGAACGGCAACCAGACCTGAGATAAAACCTGATTCTTTACGAATAAGGGCAAAATTAACACGTAAGGTCACAAACTCATCATTGGCATCTCGACGTGACAAATGAATTTCAGGAGTCTTAGAGAGCAATTCACTATAAGTATAGGGATTTTCGCCATCTAATAAATCTAAAATGGACATCTGTGTCGCTGTTTCATAATCTAGATTCAACAAACGCTGAGCTGTGCTATTAATCATGGTAATTTGACCACGACGATTTGTCGCAATAACCCCATCACTCATGTAAGAAAGGACTGATGATAAGCGGTTTTTTTCCTGGGCTAGATTTTCATGCGTCAAACGAAAGACATCCGATAAATCATTCAAGCTGTCAGCTAGCTCTAAAAGCTCTGGATCACCCTTTAAGCGTAACTCCTCGTTATAGTTACCTGCCATTAAGGACTTGACCCTCTTGGTCAACTTTCGAATATTTTTGACTCGTCGATAATCACGATAAGCCAGAAAAATAAAGTAGAAAGCCACAAAGAGGAGCGTAAAGAGTAAGGCTAGTTCAAAGCTTGTGATGTTTAAGCCAATACTAGTCATAATTCTTCATATAATAACCAACACCACGACGCGTCAAAATATATTCAGGACGACTAGGTGTATCTTCAATTTTTTCACGGAGACGACGAATGGTTACGTCAACCGTACGAACATCACCAAAATAGTCATAACCCCAAACAGTTTCAAGTAAATGCTCACGCGTCATCACTTGTCCCATGTGAGTTGCCAGATGGAAAAGCAACTCAAATTCACGGTGTGTGAGCTCGACTTCATTTCCACGTTTTTTAGCAACAAACGCATCTGGAACAATAATCAACTCACCAATTGAAATCTCCTGCTTACCAGAGTTAGAGCTTTCTTCTGCTGCTGTTTCAATAGTCTCTGTACGACGCAAGTGAGCTTTGATACGTGCCAACAATTCACGATTAGAAAATGGTTTCGTCACATAGTCATCTGCCCCAATTTCTAGCCCGATAACCTTATCAAACTCGCTATCCTTAGCGGAAAGCATGATAATTGGTGTGTGACTTGTCTTTCGAATTTCCTTAGCAACTTCTAAGCCATCTAGTTCAGGCAACATCAAGTCCAGGATGACCAAGTCTGGTTTTTCAGCTTCAAACTGCTCTAAAGCTTCACGACCATCAAAAGCCGTAACCACTTCATAACCCTCTTTAGTCAGATTAAACTTGATGATATCCGAGATTGGTCTTTCATCATCAACTACTAGAATTTTTTTCATATAAACACCTCATCGGTTTTCTTAAGTCATTCAATTTGTAAAGTAGAAAACTTTACGTATCAAACATATTATACCAAAAAATAGGTTAAGGACCAAGTTTCTACTATAGATATTGAGCTGATATACAAGCTTTCCTTCTTTTTTGAGATACCTTTGCTATGTGTAATCGGTTAAAAGGCGAACATTATGATTGAATTTTCAAACATTTTTGACATTTTCCTATATCTATAGTAAAATACACTCTTGTTGTTACATATATTAATGTAAAATTTTAGGAGGCTCTTATGGCACTTATTGAATTTAAAAATGTCAATAAATATTACGGAGATTATCATGCACTTCGTGATATCAATCTAGAAATTGAAAAAGGACAAGTTGTTCTGACCCCAAAAAGTTAGACAAATAATTTAAGCAAAGGATTTAGTTCTGTATTGTACAGGACTGAGTCCTTTT